>DATKED010000105.1:0-4193 GCA_035512375.1 Anaerolineales bacterium | reverse complement strand
TATGGCTACCACTACTATCACCGGAAACCGGTCTAAACAAATTCTACGTTCCTTTGGCATCCCACCTGTTTATATTTTTTTGATCATTATCTTCCTCGGAGGAGGAATACTCGATCAGGTTTTTTCTGATGGCCAGGTATTTACGAATCGGGCGATCCAGTTGAATATTCTTGTCCGTTCTGTGGCGTTGGGAATTGTAGCTGTCGGGCAGACCCTTGTGATTATAGGTGCATCTATTGATCTTTCGGTTGCCTATACGATCAGCATCACAGCAGTGATGTCTTCCTATATCATGCAGGGTGATCCGGCAAACGTTCCAATGGCAATACTGGTTGTCTTTGCGATCGGCGCAGTGATAGGGTTAGTGAATGGATTGATCATCACAAAACTGCATGTCAATGCCTTTATTACGACACTGGGAACAAGCCTGGTCATTAAAGGGATTATCAACGCCACCTTCTCCAACTATACAGGAAGCGTCCCCAAGAGTTTTCAATATTTCGGATATGACACCATCGGACCCATACCAGTCTCGATTATTGTTCTTGCCATCATTGTCATCGCGGGCTGGTTGCTGCTAACGCGAACAAAATTTGGCGCTCACCTTTACGGTGTCGGCGGCAACGTCGAAGTCGCACGTCTTTCCGGCTTGAGAACTGACCGGGTATTAATCGGCGCACATATTCTGTGCAGCCTAACTGCTGTTTTGACAGGTTTGTTCTTAGTAAGCCGTCTTCAGTCCGGGGCTCCCTGGGTTGGACCAGACGGGCTTTATGATCTGGAATCTGTTGCCACAACCGTGGTGGGCGGAACCGCGCTTGCCGGTGGAAAAGGTGGCGTGTGGGGGACTCTTGCTGGGGTCCTGATCTTTGGTGTTCTGGATACGGTCTTCAACCAGTTAGGTGTGAACCCTTATCTCAAAACTGTCCTGCGCGGCGCGATCATCGTTTTAGCCGTGGCGAGTTACACATATCGCTCTAAAAAAGAAGCGGCTTAAGGAGTTGACCGAATGACGGCATCTACCGTAACCTCACCCCCTGGAATCATAAATGTTCTTCACTCGTTATGGAAGAGCATTAAAAAGATTCCACCTGTTTATCCTGTGTTTTTCATCATTTTTATCGTTCTGGGGCTGTTGAGTAATACTTACCAGACCAGCACCGGGATTATGACGTTCCTTCGCCGTGCTTCGCCCTTGGCGATTCTTGCCATTGGGGAGATGATGGTCTTAGCCTCGGGAGGTTTTGATCTTTCGATCGGTTCCATTGTTACGATGGTTGTTCTCGGCAGTTCACTCATACTGAACAATGATCCGAGCCAGGTTCCTCTGGCAATATTGATCATGCTGGGATTAGGGGTGATCATTGGCCTGGTGAACGGGCTGGTGGTTAGTTACTTAAAGATTCCATCATTCATCGCGACGCTTGGGATGCTGCTGCTGGTAAAAGGGGGCGCCCTATATTGGGTTGGAGGCGCACCAAGAGGATACTTGACGGATAATTGGCGTGTTTTTGGCCGTGGCTATTTTGAAAACGTCCCTTTGGTAGGCAGGTTTCCAATAGCATTGCTGATTTTGATCGTGGTCGCCTTGTTTGCCTATTTCATCTTTCATCGGTCAAATTTCGGAAAGCAGGTGCTTGCGATTGGTGATAACGTGCGTGCCAGCCAGCTTTCAGGCGTCAGGGTCCGGTTGGTGCGTGTGATGACTTTTGTCATTTCGGCAGTTTTTGCGGTCATTGGTGGAATCATGATCGGTGGGTTCGGCGGAGTAAACGTTACGATTGGTGAAGGGCTGGAAATGCAGACGATCGCTGCTGCTGTTGTTGGCGGAACTCTGTTGTTGGGAGGCAAGGGTTCAGTGCCAAATGTGATCTTTGGCGCCTTTACCATGGAAGCGGTGTTCAACTTGCTCAACCTGTTAGGTTTGCCCAAGCCTTACAAGGACGCGGTACAAGGCTTGATCATCATTGGTGCCGTGGCCTATGTTGCTCTGAGCACAAGGAAGAAAAGGTAACTGATTTTAACGAAAACTCGCTAAATCCGTATTCTATGCTTCTACCGAACAAGAATATTGATAAAGGAGGTGGTGCAGGAATAAATAGTGAACGAATGCAGTTACGTATTGATACGTAAATCAACATCTTGATACATTTTGATAGGAGAAGAAAAATGAAGAAAAGTATTTTGTTAGTTGTTGCCCTTGTAATGCTGCTTGCAGCATGCCAGCCTGCTGCTCCTGCAGCAACAGAGGACCCTGTCGCGGCGAATCCCGGGTTGCAGATGGATTCTGCCCAAGTAGCAGCGCAATTCTTCACGGACGCAGATTTTGCTACTTCAATGGAGTTGATGGATAACAACGCTCTAAATCCCGATGCTCCCCTCTATTTGCAGTACCTGGTGGAGGATCCGACTGACATCACCAAGTATCCGCAATATGCAGATTTCGCTGGAAAAGAGCCGCCGTATAACCTCTGCTTCTCGAACGCTGGTGTGAACAATCCCTGGCGTGTGGTCGGCTATGTGTCCATGCGCGAGCAGGTCGAGGAACTCCGTGCGGAGGGCCTGGTCCAGAACTTCTACCATCTGGACGCTCAGGGCAATGATGCCAAGCAGATCGCTGATATCCAGGACCTGATCAACACCCCTGGAAAATGCGACATCCTCATCGTGGCTGCAAACACCAGCGATGCCCTGACCCCGATCGTAGAAAAAGCCTGCGAAGTGATGCCTGTGGTTCAGTTTGATCGCTATGCTCAAACGGACTGCCCCGTTGTCTCCGAACGCCCCATTGGTGGATATGCCTTCGGCATTTCCGGTGCACAGTTCGTAGTGGACAATCTGCCTGAAGGCGGAAACGTCCTCGCCTTCCGCATCCTCCCTGGTGTGGATGTGCTTGAACAGCGCTGGGGTGCAGCCCGCAAGATCTTCGAACAGAATCCCCAATTCAATGTCATCGGTGTGGAATTCGTTGCCTATGACAGCTTTAAAGCCAGCACCGTGGTCAGCGATTACATTGCCAAGTATGGCACCATCGATGCAGTCTGGATGGATGCAGGCGGTACCGCTGTGGCCATTCTTGAAGCCTTCGAAGATGCCGGAATACCTGCACCGAAAGTAATGGTTGGCGAAGATCAACAGGATTATCTGGAATACTGGAAAGCCAACGATCTGACCGCCATCGCTCCCACCTTCCCAACGTACCAGTGGCGCACCGCAGTTCTCGCCGCTGTTATGTTCCTGCAGGGTGAGACCGTCCAGCACAATTGGGTTCTGCCTCAGCCGGAAATTACGGCAGCAAACCTGGATCAATACATTACCCCTGGCATGCCCCCGCTCCACTATGCTCTCTCGGGTGGTGAAGACATGACCAACTGGCCAGATTCGTGGGAGAACGTTGATGTAAACAAATATGTAGACGTGATCGAATAGATCACGCCAGCACGAAATAGAATTGAGCCCGCTCGGTTTCGGGCGGGCTCATTCTTCAAAGAGGCATGACTTCATGAAAGGAGTTCGATATCCATGATCGAGATTGGTTTCCATACCGATGCTTTCAATAGCAGCTACTGGAATTTTGAGCAATGCCTGCAGTGGGCACAAAAAAATGATGTACATTGGATCGAATGCGGCATGATCGATGGCGTGAGCTGGATCCATGGGCTTGGCTACCAGCCGCATGTTGCCATGTGGGAAGACCCCATGATGTGGGGTGAAAAAGCCGCCAGCTACGGTGTGAAGTTCTCTCAAATCGATGCTGCATTCCCAATGTCGCTGCCGAATGGTACCAGTCTGGGCGTGGAATATACGCTCAGGACGATCCGCTGGGCATACCTCGCAGGCTGCGACCACATCGATACAACAGATGACCGTTTTGCCCCGAAAGGTCTCACAGACGATGCAGCCTTCGACATGATGAAGCGCGCCTTTGAGCAAATCCTTGAAGTTGCTGAACGTTACAAAATGATCATAGATATCGAACCTCATGGCTATTACACAACCAAGCCCGAGTTCATGGAAAAAATGCTTGCTTTTGTCGACAGCCCATATCTGCGTATGAACATGGATACCGGAAATACCTTTATCGCCGGGCAGGATCCCGTCGCGTTTCTAAAAAAGTTCGAAAATAAAGTCAGCCATGTTCACGTTAAAGATGTTAGTGAGACCCTGGCAGCATCATTACGTGGTGAATTAAC
>DATKED010000104.1:0-6712 GCA_035512375.1 Anaerolineales bacterium | reverse complement strand
CGATGACAAGTCCCTTTTTGTAGCGTTCCATGAACGCCGTAAAGCCATCGACATCCCGTGGATCGGGAGCGATGGTCGTGCCATTCTCGCCTGCAAAGACCTTATCCGAGAGATAGGCTTCTAACGGCTCGTCCGCTGCTTTATGGAGCATATAGGAGGCCAGCAATGCGATCCCCCAGGCGCCGCCTTCCCCTGCGGTCTCCATCACAGAAACGGGGACATTCATTGCCGCTGCCATGATCTTTTGACCCACTTCCCTTGTTTTGAAGAAGCCACCGTGACCAAGAACCTGGTCGATCTTCACTTGCTCTTTTTCAAAGAGGATGTCCAAACCGATCTTCAATGCACCGAGCGCCGAGAACAGATGCACGCGCATGAAGTTCGAAAGTGTGAAATGGCTTTCGGGTGTACGGACAAACAGTGGACGCCCCTCCGCAAGGTGCGTGATATGCTCGCCCGAAAAATAATTGTAGGCAAGGAGCCCGCCGCACTCCGCATCGCCCGTGAGCGCCTTTTTATACAGCGTTTCAAACAGCCTGGATTGACTGATCTCCACACCAAGCGCATTGGTGAATTCCTGGAACAGATCGACCCATGCATTGAGATCTGATGTGCAGTTGTTGCTATGTACCATGGCTACAGGCTTGCCTGTTGGCGTCGTTACCATGTCGATCTCGGGATACACCTTCGACAGAGCCTTTTCCAAAACGATCATGGCAAAGACGGATGTTCCTGCGGAAACATTACCCGTTCGCTCTGCAACGCTATTGGTCGCGACCATGCCTGTGCCTGCATCACCCTCGGGCGGACAGAGCAGGATACCCGCTCGTAGCTGTCCCGTCGGATCAAGCAGTCTTGCGCCTGCTTCGGTAAGAACGCCTGCGGCATCTCCTGCTACTAGGACTTTGGGCAGGATATCCTGGAGCTTCCACGGGATGTTTTCCGCTCCGAGCAGTTTGTTGAACTGCTCGAGCATGTCTTCATCGTAGTCGTTGGTCTTGCTATCGATGGGGAACATGCCCGAGGCTTCGCCAACGCCCAGCACGTTTTGCCCCGTCAATTTCCAATGGACATAGCCTGCCAGCGTGGTCAGATGGCTGATATCCTTGATGTGAAGTTCCTTGTTCAATATCGCCTGATATAGGTGAGCAATGCTCCAACGCTGGGGAATGTTGAATTGGAACAGATCCGTGAGTTCCTGCGATGCCTGTCCGGTCATGGTGTTTCGCCATGTACGAAATGGGACGAGTAGAGTTCCGTCCTTATCGAATGCCATATAACCGTGCATCATGGCACTGAAACCGATGGCGCCAATGGTCTGGAGCGGGGTGTCGTACTTCTCAAAAACCTCGTTGCTGAGTTTTTGATAGCTTTCCTGCAAGCCTGTCCAAATATCTTCGAGGCTGTATGTCCAGATGCCGTTTTCGTGTCGGTTTTCCCACTCATGGCTACCCGATGCGATCGGCATATGACCCTCGCCGATCAGCACCGCCTTGATGCGAGTCGATCCGAACTCGACGCCAAGAACGGTCTTTCCGCTCTCAATTGCTTTTTGGATATCGTTTCGATCCATGTTCATCTCCCATGATAGGAAGTCGTTATTTCAGACCTCAATGATGACTTTCAATCCTTCACGCCGCTCTGCCACTTGAAAAGCATCGGCAGCCTGCTCGAGTGGAAAGCGATGCGTCACAAGCGAACGTACATCCACCAGCCGTTTGGAGACCAGCTCAATGGCGCGCGCATACGTGTGTTTCATGCGCCGCACCAGCTTGATGGTCAATCCCTTTCTGCGCGCAGTGGATGCTGAAAACGATGTTCTGTCCTCATCCGGGATTCCTGCCAGCACCACTTTTCCGCCTGGGGCAACAGCGGCGACCGATGTATCGACGGCACCCTGCGTCCCGGCCGCTTCGAAGGCCACATCGACCCCACGCCCTGGGTCGCCGCCAGGAGCTCTTCAAGCTCCCGGCTCTCTTCCGCCAAAAAGGCCTGGCTCGCCCCGAACGCCTCTGCCGCCTCCACGCGGTGGAGGAGTTTATCTGTGGCGATGATGTTTGTCGCGCCCATGGCACGGGCCATTTGAATGACAAGCAGCCCGATAGGCCCGCAGCCGAATACACCGACCGTCATTCCGGCTCTAAGTTTTCCAAGATCGACTGCATGGATCGCCACGCCGAGTGGCTCAAGCATTGCTCCATCGGCATACGTAAACGAATCCGGAATCGGGAAGAGGCATTTCGCATTCCACGTCACCCATTCGCGCAGCGCACCATCGTGTGTTCCATGCCCCGCAAAGATCAGTGATGTACATAAATTGGGATGTCCGTATCGACAAAATTCGCAGCAGCCACAGGGGATGGCCGGATCAACTGCCACGCGCTGCCCGTCTTCCGTCTCCCCTGCAAACTCGTGCCCCAGCACCAATGGATGTTTTAGCTGCGCGTCACCGATCCCGCCCTCGGAAAACCAGTGCAGGTCTGAGCCGCATACCCCCACAGATCGTATCCGAACCAGCTTCTCTCCCCCACCAGCCACAGGGAGAGATTCCTCGTGTAATCGTAAGTCCCCAGTCTCATGCAAGCGAACGGATTTCATTTAATATTTACCTTTTGCGTAAGTATTTTTGGGGCCGGTTTTGGCGGAGCATTCCTGAAGATGGATAACCTGCCATAACTTGTGTTTTCATGAGATGTGAGGCGGCAAGCTGGCCCACGAACACTATCCTGGATACCAAATTTTTCGGGGATCATCCTTTGCGCGCTCATAGTCCCAGGCTGAATCAACCATTCTCTTCAAATCGTACTCAGGTCGCCATCCCAGGACCAACTTTGCTTTTGTATTATCCAGCCAGGTGGAGTGGTAGTCTGTTTTGATTTCCACTGCCGGCAATCCGCGGCTTGCTGTTAGGTAGCGGCTCATTTCACCGTAATCCACGGGTTCATCCATACTAATATTGAATAATTGCTGCCGGGCTTGAGGATGATCTATGATCAGCAAAAGCGCGCTGACAAGATCATCAATGTGAATAAAGTTGCGTTTGACCGGCCGGCCATCCGGGTCAAGCATGACCGGGATGGTCTGCGTTCGTACATATTCATCTGCCTGTTGATCACCGACCAAATCCCGCCAGCGCGGTCCGCCAAATACACCTTCCCCGAAGGAAAGCTGATACTTAAAATCATCCTTCTCCATGATCCATGGCGCACGCAGACAACAGCCATTGACATCATATTGAATGAAATATTGTTCCAGCATCACTTCTTCGAGCACTTTTGAAAGCGCATAACAGCCTGGGTAGGCCGTGTGTTTTTGTGTCTCAGTGACGGGGATTGGGTGAGGGTAGACGAAATGCCCAACGCTGGCATCTCCACCGACCAGAATAAACTGCTGAAACGTCGAGCTTGTGCGACAGGTTTCAAGCAGCCAGAACATGCCTTTCACAGCCACATCCATGATCTGGTTGGGAGTCTCTTTGCAGGTTGCCAGATGGACGACATGGGTCACACCGTCCAGTGATTTTTCCACAGTCTCGCGGTGTTCGAGGGAGCCATGAACAATTTGTATCCGCTCATGAGCTTCCAGTTCACGATTATGGCACAGGGCCCGAACGATCACCGATCCAAATTTTGGTTCAGCCAACAAGCGCTTGATAAATAGTTGCCCCACCTTGCCAGTAGCACCAGTGACTAAAATGATTCTCGCTTTAGACATTGATATTCCTTACTCAAGGGTGATGACGCTCATCAACACTTTGTCCATTTGCCGTTGGCATTGCTTGATTCAATAACGCTGTTCACAAAGCGCACACCCAGAAGCCCATCCCATGAATTCGGAAAATAGAGAGCCAGCGGATTGGCTTCCTTTCCTGACTTGCGGGCGCTAATGGCTTCAGCCGCATCAGAATAAATATTTGCAAATCCTTCGTGGAATCCCTCCGGGTGCCCGGCGACGATCCGACTGGAACGCGCAGCAAGCGGCAGGCTTCCGGGTCCGTTAGGTGTCCTGTTTTGTGAGGGTCCGTGGAGAGGTTTGAATGTCAAAGCCTGAGGAAGCTCCTGCATCCATTCCAAACTGCCTGTGGTTCCACTGACACGGATACGCAAACAATTCTCCACACCGGCAGCTGCCTGGGTCACCCAAAAAATTCCACGGGCGCCGTTTTCGAACCGAAGCAGTGCCCCGGCAAAATCGTGTATGAGCCGTCCTGGCACGATCGTTCCTACCTCAGCAGATACTTCTGCCAGTTCCAGTCCGGTAATAAAACGGGTGAGATTGTGTGCGTGCGTTCCGATATCGCCCATCACCCGGGATGGTCCGCCGCGCACCGGATCATACTTCCAGGTCGGCAGATCGGGCACGGGCTTCTCTTCATCTGCCATTCCACCCTGAACATATTCCACCTGAACCAAACGGATCGTTCCCAATTGCCCATCCTGGACCATCGCTTTTGCCTGACGAACCATTGGGTAGCCGGTGTAATTGTGGGTCAGGCAAAACACAAAGCCAGACGCCTGAACCTTTTGGTGCAGTGCTTCCGCTTCCTCCAGCGTATTCGTCATTGGCTTGTCACAGATCACATCAAAGCCATGTTCCAAGGCTGCCATGGAATACTCATAATGACTGTCGTTCGGCGTCATGATGGCCACCACGTCCACGCCGTCTTTTCGAGCGGACTCAGTATCGAGCATTTCCTGAACACTGGAATACAAGCGGTCGGAAGACAACCCGAGTTCCAATCCAGCTGTCTTCGAACGGGCCGGGTCGGAGGAGAGAACACCAGTGACAATCTCATAACGATCATCCAGCCTGGCAGCCTGTCGATGCATTGCGCCGATAAAAGATCCGGGGCCGCCTCCGATGACAGCCAAACGAAGCCGGCGTCCCAGCATTGATAGTACAGGATTTAATTCCATGCCGCTTCTCCCTGTGTCAGATAATCTCCAAGCGCTTGAACAACTACAGAATTTCAGCAACTCACATTTGCACTACCACTAGACATTCTTGTTCTTGTTATAAACATCAAAGAAAACAGCGATCAACAATACCAGACCTTTGATCGTCTGCTGCCAATCGATCCCGATCCCAAGAATGGACATGCCGTTATTCATCACACCGATGAGAAACGCGCCAACGACAGCGCCGATGACTTTACCGATTCCGCCAGTAGCCGATGCGCCGCCGATAAAACAGGCGGCAATAACATCCAATTCAAAGCCATCGCCCGCTTTTGGCGTGGCTGTATTCAACCGAGCCGTGACGATTAAGCCTGCCAGAGCAGCCAGAACGCCCATGTTTACAAATGTCCCGAACAACAAACGCGGTGTGTTGACACCGGAGAGTCTGGCGGCCTTTTCATTGCCGCCCATGGCGTAAATGCGGCGACCAATAACGGTCTGGCTGGTGACAAATGCGTAAAATGTGATCAGCAGGAAAAGGATGACAAGTACGGTCGGAAGACCTTTGTAGGAGGCCATCAAATAGCATAGGCCCATGACCGCCAGGGTAATGAAAATGTTTTTTATAACAAAAAAATAGAAGGGGGTTACTTCAAAACCATATTTTTGTTGATTTTTTCTGGCACGTAAATCCAGCAATATTAATAAGACTGAAAGTAACAACCCGATCAGGATGGTAGTAACGTGAAAACCCTGGTAGTTGAAAAAATCGGGGATAAAACCTGAGCTTAATTTTTGAAATTGGGACGGAAAAGGTCCCACGGCTTCGCCCTGAAGCATAACCAGTGTCAGACCCCGAAAGATCAACATGCCTGCCAAAGTGACAATGAAAGCCGGGATTTTTACATACGCAACCCAGTAGCCTTGAAATGCCCCAACCAATGCTCCGATCACCAGAGAAATCAGTATGGTCAATCCCCAATTGAAATTGTACTTGACCATCAATACTGCTGCAATTGCGCCGACAAAGGCCGCTACCGATCCCACAGACAGGTCGATCCAGCCAGAGACAATAATTAACAACATGCCGAGGGCCATCACGATGATATAGCTGTTCTGCAAAACAAGATTGGTGATGTTTATTGGCCTCATCAATATGCCATTCGTTGCATACTGGAAGTACGCCATAATTGCAACCAGCGCAATCAACATGCCATAATCACGAACATTGCTCCTAAAGAGAGTGGTCAGGGTTTTCATTGTTCAATTGCCTCTTGTCGTCTCATGATGTACTTCATTACGGTTTCCTGGGATGCCTCACTGGCCGGCATTTCACCGACAATTTTGCCGTCGCGCATCACGTATATACGATCACAAATCCCTAAAATCTCCGGTAATTCCGATGAAATCAGGATGATCCCTTTTCCTTCACTAGCCAGGCGGTTAATAATGGTGTAGATTTCGTATTTCGCCCCAACATCAATGCCGCGCGTAGGTTCGTCCAGGAACAGGATTTCCGGACCTGCAAACAGCCACTTGCTGAGTACAACTTTTTGTTGATTGCCACCGGAAAGATTAAGGGCCAGCTGCTGAATACTGGAACACTTGATATTAAGCTTATCCCGATATTCACTGGTGACTGTCATTTCTTTCGGTTCATTAATCACCCCGCCATCTGAGATCGCCTTCAGATTTGTCAGGGTGATGTTATCTTTGATTTCCTGAATAAGAACCAGTCCATACGCTTTACGGTCTTCCGTAGCGTAAGCGATCCCATTGGAAATGGCTTTATCGATGGTACTGATATCTATTTC
>DATKED010000103.1:0-8683 GCA_035512375.1 Anaerolineales bacterium | reverse complement strand
AGGACGGGGTCCTTATGGGTAGCATTGAACACATACGTACGCCCGTTGCCGGCACCCGGAGGCATCTGGATATCATAGTTTCCCTTATCTTGATTTTGCTGGAACAGGGGCAGGCTGCCGATCTGCAGAGATTGAGACTTATACTGAACCTCACCGTTGATGATCTTCAGCTCGAAGATCTCATTCTCGCCCGCGTACTGTTCCTCGATCTCGTCGAAGTACGGCAGCTGCTGGCCGGCTGTGTCTACCTTGTAGTAGTATGGGTTGGGAGCGAAAAGCTGGTGCTCGGGAGTCTCTTCAATTTTGATCCAGGCTTCCAGGTGAGGAATGCCAAGGATGTGGTCCGTATCCTCCCACTCACCAAAGTACAAGGGGATGAGCCGGGATTGCCATGAGTCGAAGCCTTCAGCCTTGGCTTCCTCGTCCGCGTTCGGGTTGTAGGTGAGGTGCAGTTCTTCTAGGTAATGCTTGGGCGCCCACAAATGAGTAAAGGTGGTCGCCAAAAGCGTAGTGAAGGCGGGCGCAGGTGCGGCAAAGCTGAACTTGACCGTCACGTCATCCACCGCCTCGACCTGCATCGGTTCGCCGCCATAGACCCAGTAGCTGGGCACCGACTGAAAGAGCTCCGTGTTGGTTATGATGTCTTCCCACCAAAAGAGAATGTCTTCAGTGGTAAAGGGGGCACCATCAGACCATTTGTGCCCCTGGCGCAATGTCATGGTAAGCTCGGTGAAGTCGCTATTCCACTCGAAGGACTTGGCCATATTGGGGACGATGGTCTGCAGATCGTCCAGGAATCGCATCAGGTTGACATGGCGCACGCTGAGCCATTCAGAGTTGCCTGCCTCCGGGCCAACGGAAATTCCACTGAAACGGCCGCCATACTGGCCGATCTCATCGTAAGGCATCACAACCAGCGGTTCTTCAGGCAGGCGCTCTTCGACCGGAGGCGCGTCGCCTTCCGCCAAGTGACCGGTTTCCACCAGCCGCGGATCGAACTCGGTGCGGCCTGTGAAAGTCATGGTGCAGTTGGCGGCACTTTCAAACTCTGCAACTTCATACTGTTGCGGCCAGACACCAGCAGGGACACCCTGTGTATCGGCCATGGTAATAGCCGGACAAGCGCCAGCAACGGCAGGCTCGGTGGCAGCTGCGGGTTCAGTGGCGGCAGCAGCTTCAGTAGCTTCCTCAGTTGCCTCGGGAGCCTGAGTGGCTGTTGGGGCGGCGGGGCTACATGCTGAGAAGGCAATAGCGAAGACAGTGAATAGAACTACCAGGGAATAGAATCGTTTTTCGCGCATCTCTCCTCCAGAGAATTGATTATGAACGGTGATCTGAATGGATGGTTATCCGAATTGGTGACTCATTCTTCTCCAGGCCTACCCTCCCTTCTGTTGATCAGGTCTGAGAATATTCTGGGCCCGGCCGATTTTTCCCGCTGATCGGATTCGGAGTCAAGCTGACAGGCAGTTGCCAGCCGGTTACGTGCAAAACCAGGGCCCGGTGATCTTATGTGGAAGACCTGATTGATGTTACTCATTCATTTACTCAATTGAGTGAAAACCACTAAAAGCGTTGACAGTCATGGGCATTTTTGCTATAGTTATTATGACAACTGACATCATAATCATCATATTAACATCAGACGAAAGAAATGTCAACAACCAGATAGGTTACTGATCTAATGGCTACCTTCGGGCTGGCAGTCCACATGAGGCTTCAACACAGTCTACTGCCCGATTGCTAACAACCAGTGAAGGCTGCTTTAATGGATTGTACTCGTTGTATTAACAACATTCTCATTCCGCAAGAATCGCATCACTGACCTGGAGTTGAATGCTAAAATCAGCCAAAATCGAACGAAAAACTCTAACCGAGATCGCGCAACAGGAACTACGCCAGGCTATCATTGGTGGCACCTTTCGGCCGGGGAGCCAGCTCCCGACCGAAGCTGAGTTGTGCGAAATGCTCAGTGTGTCCCGTACCGTAGTTCGGGAAGCCCTGCGGGTACTCGAAGATGACGGTTTGGTTGTCCGCCGCCATGGTGTAGGCACATTCGTCAGAAACCAGCCAATCTTAAAGAACCTCAACTTTAACTTCGGTATTACAGAGATGATCGAATCGGCGGGACTCAAAGCCGGAGCCAGCCATCTTGGGCTCCAGCGAGGAATTGCAGACAAGGAAAAAGCCGAACAATTGCGCGTGGAACCGGGCACACCTCTTATCACGGTTGAACGTGTTCGCACTGCGGATGGATATCCCGTAGTCTATTCGTTGGACACATTGACAGAGTCGCTCATCCAACGCGCTGGATTTGATCCACAGCTTCTACTGACCGAGTCGATTTACAACCTACTGCAAACGTCCCTGGGACCAGTAATCGAGTATGGGGTCGCAAGGTTACTACCGGTCACAGCCCCCCGGCACGTCGTTGAGAAACTACAATTGCCACCCAATGCACTTGCCCTCTATATTGTTCAAACCGATTACTCCTCGAGTGATGAACCTTTGGTGTATTCATGCGAATATCACCTGCCGGATGCATTTGATTTTATTGTGTGGCGGCGGGGCCCAACCAGGTTGCAGAGTTCACCGAATGACGGCACAAAATGAACCCGGTCACTTTTAGTACGCTGGCCTGTCCCGGTTGGCGAATTGAGGCAGTGATCGCGAAAACGTCGGAATATGGCTATGACGGTATCGAATGGCGCGGAGGACCACAAGGACATGTACAACCGGACATGCCCGCCGCACAAAAGGCGCTATTACAACAAAGATGTTCCGATGCAGGATTGTTGTCGATTGCCATCACAGCGTATACGAGTTTCGTCTCCAACTCTGCCGAAGAACGCCAAGCCAGTGTGGATGAAATACGGCGTTACGCCGACCTGGCAGCAGAACTCGGTGCAACGTATGTGCGGACATTTTTGGGAGAGCTTCCTCAAGGTACAGATCTTGATTCTTCCATTTACGACCGAATCTCAGAGTGCTTGAACCTCGCCTCGGCGTATGCCAGTTATGTTGGAGTTAAAATCGCGGTCGAGCCGCACGACAATTTTGTACGCTCATCCACGATTGTTCCCATTCTCAGTCGTGTTCAACATCCAGCGCTGCGAGTCATTTGGGATATTGGCAACGCATTTGCCGCGGGTGAAGATCCATCTGAAAGTTTTAAGCTATTGCAGAGTCATCTTGCTTACGTTCAAGTGAAAGATGGAAAGGGACGCCTGCCCGACTGGCGACTTTGTCCACTGGGTCAAGGTGACGTGCCGTTAGATCAGGCATTTGAATTGTTACTGGCAAATGACTATCAGGGGGCTTTTAGTGTTGAGTGGGAGTATGCCTGGCATCCTGAACTTGATCCCCCGGAAAATGCCTTACCCGCCGCGCTGCGAACCGTGCGAGAGTTATTGGCTACCTCCCAACCGGAGTCGACATGAATGTCGGTCGAAGCTCTTCCGCGGAGTGGGACGATTATCAGAATCCTCTCACCGGCCGACGAGTCCGGCAGCTTACCGACTCGCCAGATGGCAGGCAGGGGATCTTCACCTCACATCGAACCGGCTCCAGCAACGTCTACTTCACAGATTGGAATTGAGAATCATGAAATTTGGCTTTATTACCACCGAAGGCGGCACGTACTTCAACGAGGCTCTCGAAGAAGCCATCTATGGCGAAGAATTGGGATTTGATTCGGTCTGGCTCGAAGAGCACCACAGCATTCGCAATCATTATTGGCCTTCCCCGTTGATGGCTCTCGCCGCTATTGCGACCCGAACCACGCGTGTCTTACTGGGCACAGATATCGTTGTCCTGCCTTTTTATCATCCTGTGCGCGCCGCGGAAGATATGGCCATGCTGGATGTGATTTCCAATGGACGCGCGATCTTCGGCGCCGCGATTGGCTATCGTCCTCCGGAATTCGAGTTGTATGACGTTAGCCTGGATGATCGCGGCGCGCGTTATGTGGAAATGCTCAAGATCATCCGCGCCCTTTGGACGCAGGATCATGTCGAATATGAAGGACGCTTTTTCAAAATTAAAGGTTGCATTGAGCCAAGACCCACAAATTCCATTCCGATTTGGTTGGGTGGCTGGGGTGAGCTTTCATTGAAACGGGCCGCGCAGCTTGGCGATGCC
This sequence comes from Anaerolineales bacterium, assembly GCA_035512375.1. Classification (GTDB taxonomy): domain Bacteria; phylum Chloroflexota; class Anaerolineae; order Anaerolineales; family Villigracilaceae; genus Defluviilinea. The sequence goes on along the minus strand of DATKED010000103.1, from coordinate 4,543 downwards.
TGGGTCCCGGGACCCACTGCCAATCTGGAAAAACTGTTGAATGCGCAGCAACAATATCGTGGATTCTTAGTCGCTGCTGGAAAGAATCCAGCAGACGCCCCCACCCCGCTCACCCGCGAAGTGGTCATTGCAGAAACGCGGGAACGTGCATGGGAGCTTGCTGAAAAGTATGTGATGGTGAATTACCGCGACGAATACGGCGGTGGCTGGAAACATCCCCTCATCGGATCACAGGATCAGACCCCAGTCGCGCTTGAATCACTGAGCAAAGATCGCTTCATTGTAGGAAATCCAGACGACTGCATTTCCCAAATCCGATGGTTTGTGGAAACCTTTGGCGTAGATCACCTTATTTGTCGTTTGTATTTTGCAGGCATGCCGCACGATCATATCATGACAGAACTCAAACTCCTTTCAAAGGAAGTATTTGCGGCGTTTCGATGAGCTTCAATGGATAATAATTTTCCAGATCTCGACTTTGATTTATCACCATACACAGGATGGACCCGCGCTCATTGGGAGCACATCTTAGCGAGGATGACTTATGGATATACCCGGATTGCCGAGCAATCCGGGTCACCAGCCAGGGTTCTATATCCTGACGATCGCCGCGGCCTGCCAGATTCTGTGGATGCGATCGAGTCATTTGCGCGCATCGCCTCGGCCTGGGGAGCATGGTTGCGCAATCCGTCCAATCCTTCGACGCTGAGGTTTCAAGATCACAAGATCAATCTCGAAACATTGATCCGACAGGCACTACTGGATGGCACCAACCCATCCAATTCATATACCTACTGGGGTGATATCGGTCATTTGGATCAACGTATCGTGGAAAGTGCAGATATAGCTGTCGCCATATGGATGAGCCGCGAGCGAGTCTTTGACAACATGACCAAGGCTGAACAGGAACAGATCATTGCCTGGTTGTCACAGGTGGATGGCAAAGGCACCTACACCGACAATTGGATCTTGTTCACTGCCATGGTACAAGCGGTTCGCTATCACCTTGGATTTTCCTCCCCTTTAGATGATCTAGATAACCGCTTGATGCAGATGAACGAGTTTTATCGTGCTGACGGCTGGTATGTGGATGGTCTGACAGACGAATTTGAATTGTATAACGCCTGGATGTTCGGCTGGCATTACTTGTTGTGGACATGGATCGATGGTGAGCGTCGCCCCGAGCATCGTGATTTAGTAACGGAACGAGGACGGTCATTCATTGATGGCTTCCTGCATTTCTTTGGTGCGAACGGCTCCTACCCGGCTTGGGGCCGTTCCATCGTGTATCGTTTTGCCGCAGCCGCCCCGTTCGCCGTTGGACACTTCCTGGACAGTGCACCAGCTGATCCTGGACTCCTGCGCCGCGTCTCCAGCGGATGCATCCGCTATTTTTATGACCGCGGTCTTTTTGATCCGGAGGGTCATTACGTGAGACAGGGCTATCACGGTGATTTTCCAGCGGCCGGTGAAGCGTATATCTCGCCCGGTTCTCCCTATTGGTGCTGTCACGGTCTATTCGCGCTGACGTTTGATCGCGATGACCCATTTTGGACAGCGACTGAAAGCCCTCTCCCGGTCGAACGCGAAGACTTTGAGTTGATCCTTCCTGGACCGGGATTTGCCCTCTCCGGGCGACGCGAGACGGGTCAAGTCATCTTGTTTAACAGTCGCAGCGGGCAGGAGCGTGATGCACCGCGCCACAACTACACATCCAAGTATGGCAAGCTGGCGTACAGCACTCATTTTCCCTTCAATGTACTTCCCGTGCGCGGATCGTATGCCCCGGATGCAATGATCTCGCTGACACGCGACGGACGATCGTTCGGTCATCGACTGCATACTCGAGCTGGCGATGTAGCGCCTGGTTTCATGCGTTGCAAGTTTGATGAAGTGTTGGATGATGAGTTACAGCCTCTCTGGGTTGCTGTTCTCATGTGGCACGACGTGCAGATTCGATTGACTGTCATCCGACCCACATTTCCCGTGATGGCATATGAAGCGCCAGGTTCGCTCGGCTGCGAAAAACCTGTCTCCGTCATTCGCCGTTCTGATGCAATCGCAGGTTGGGAATATGCAGAGACAGATGGCCGTGCCATCAGCATTCAGCGGCTGATGGGATATGACTCCCAAAGAACCAGCGCTCCATTTTTGGATCAGTCCAATCTAAATCTTGCCTATACTCATTCGGAACAACCAATCATTTGCGAGTCTCAGGCGAGTGTAGTCGCTCGTTGTCTGGCCGCCGCATCGCTTGTCCGCCCGTCCCCATTTGAGGCAGCGGACGAGTTCCGCGGGATTGACGTCCAGGTTGAGTCTCCCGAAGTCTTTCGCGTGACCTTGCCGGATGGGAAGCTGGCATTCGTCGCGCCTGGCGAAACAACCCCAAAACGGATCCGCATGCATGGCATCGAGATGGAGGGAGTCAGGATGCGTTACGCCCAGATGACACCAGATCTGAACGAAATCTGCGGGCTGGGGATAACACATATTGCGGGGATCGTCAGGTTCTCCACTCCAGCCACGTTCCGTCTCCAGCGCGCATCGAATGGCGCTGCCCGTGTGACGACGGATACTGGAGTTGAACTCACAGACCAATGGCTGCGCGGACAGGCGCACTGCATTGAAGTCCAGAGCCTGGATAGGCAATGGGTGGACGTATCGGCTCGTTGTCAGAATGGCTCCATTCCGTTGCCAGTCGTACAGGAATGGTCAGATCGCAATCAGCGGACTTTAGTGGATTTTCGGATCAGCGTATGAAATATCCACTTGAATTAACTGTCATGATGTATCACTATATCCGCGATCCGGGCGATGCGGCGGAGGCATGGTCCGGTATCTCAGGGATGTCTGTCAAAGATTTCGAGTCCCAGCTGGATGCACTTGCCAAAGAGCACACGTTTGTGACATGGCTCGATGTGCGAATGGCTCTGCAGGAGGACAAGCCCTTACCAGGTTCCGCATGCCTGCTGACATTTGACGATGGTATCTGTGATCACTATCTCAATGTTTACAAAATCTTACGCCGTAGAAATCTCTCCGGTCTGTTTTTTGTCCTGGATCGCTCGGAGGATGGTGGATTGACTCTGGCACACAAAATTCATTTTTTGCTGGCAAAGCTGGGGCTGTCTGACTTCCGCGAGGCAATCTGGCAAAAACTCAATCCAGCACTTTGCCAACAGTTCATGCAGGCTGAGAAACACTATGAAGCGAGATACTCACAGACCTCCACAGATGGGCAAATCAATCTTCTTAAAGCAATACTCCAGCGGGATCTATCAGTTAAAGTCGACCCACTGCTGAGTGACTTGTTCGAGATGTCTGTTGGCTCTGAGTATGAGATCGCACAATCCTATTACCTGAACCCGGATCAAATCCTGGAAATGTCTGAGGGTGGCATGCACTTTGGCGGTCATAGCCGCAGTCACCCCTGGTTCGATTGGATCGATGCCGAAGCGCGCGCACTTGAAATCCAGGCTTCGTCTGCATTGCTGCAGCAGTTTGAGCCTGGTCCGTGGGCATTTGCGTATCCTTATGGTGGTCTGTCAGATGATTCGCCAAGCCTGCTAAAGAAATACAATTTTGCTGCAGCCTTTACGACGCAGACACAACTTCGCCATCCCGATCCGTACTTCATCGGAAGGCTGGACGGGGAGGAAATGATACAGGATGGGAAGTTCCATGTCTGAAACCAGGTCACTCCATTTTGGCATGATCGGTTGTGGGAACGCGTCGATTCCTGTCTGCGAGGCGATCACCGCTTTACCTGATATCGAATTGGCTGCTGTATACGACGTGAATTCGGAGCTGGCAAATGACATCAGTCAACGGTTTGGCAGCCGAACGATGGAAACTCTGGATGACTTGCTGGCGAATCAAATGGTGGATGTGATTTACACAGCTGTCCCCCACAACCTCTTATCCCCTTTGACACACAAAGTCTTGGAGGCTGGCAAACATGCTCTTACCGAAAAGCCACTCGCAACATCGTTAGAAGAAATTGATCAACTGATCAAGCTTGCCACCAGACGAAATTTGGCGCTGGGAGTTTTCTATGAGATGCGTTACGCGCCTGCGCATGCCCGCGCGCGTGAGTTAATCCAGGCAGGTGCCATAGGTCGCATTATAGGCGTTCAGATTCAAACATTGATCGACAAGCCACTGAGCTACTGGCAATCGGGGTATGGTGCTCGTTCGGTCAATCCCTGGCGAGGCGTGAAAGCGCAGGCAGGCGGCGGCGTTGTATTGATGAATACCAGCCATCTGCTTGACGCGTTGTTCCACATCACAGGCTTGACCGTAACCAGTGTTTCGGGACAGGTTGATAATCTAACATCAAATGTCGAAGTGGAGGACATGGCAGCGGCGAACTTGCGCTTCGACAACGGCGCCATTGGAAGCCTGATTGCTGGCGCGCATATTCGCGGAGCACACAACGAAGAACGTTGCATTATTCATGGCACAGAAGGACAAATCAGGTTACCTGATCCGTATGGATCGGATTCTTTACAAGTGTATCTGAAACAGACATGGGAGGATCTCG
>DATKED010000102.1:0-3251 GCA_035512375.1 Anaerolineales bacterium | reverse complement strand
CTGCTTGGGGCATCAGGGAGCGGTAAGTCAACTCTTCTGCAGATCATCGCCGGGCTGGAGGATCCGGACTCGGGCTTTATTGCGTTCAACGGTGTGGACCTCACATCGACTCCGCCTCACCTTCGGGACTTTGGCCTGGTCTTTCAGGATTACGCGCTTTTTCCTCACCTTAGCGTCAACGAGAATGTTGCCTTTGGTCTGAAAATGAGACGTCTGCCGCAGGTTGAAATTATGCAGCGTGTAGCCAATTCACTGGAGCTGGTGAATCTCAGCGGGTTTGGCACCCGGGCAGTGACAGACTTATCTGGCGGCGAACAACAGCGTGTTGCATTGGCACGTGCTCTGGCAACGCGTCCGCGCTTGTTGATGTTCGATGAACCCCTCGGCGCCTTAGACAGGACTCTGCGTGAAGACTTGCTCAACGAACTGCGGACGATCTTGCATCATACACATATTCCCGCGATTTACGTAACACATGATCAGGAAGAGGCCTTCACGATCGCAGATCGAGTCTTGATTCTGCACAACGGTGCGATCCTCCGCGAAGGGACGCCTGCCGATGTGTGGGCAAATCCGGGCTCTGCATTTGTGGCAGGATTTCTCGGGTTGGGAAATCTCATTGATGGGACATATATTGGCAAATCAGAAGTTGAAACTAAATTTGGAATACTGACTGTCCACTGCGAGCACAAACACCAAACGGGAGAGAGAGTCCATTTGCTGGCGCGCCCGCTTTCGGCTGAGAAGGATTCGAATGCTATCCAGGGAGTTGTCTCTGATGTGATTTTTCAACAGGAGCGATTCAAAGTCACACTGGATAACGGCCTGTATGTCTCTCTGCAAAATGCACCGAAGGTGGGGGAGAAGGTCGAAGTGCGGGTTAAGGTAGAATGTCTCGGATGAAAATCAAAGTACAGAAAAAGAATCCCGCCGGCGAAGTGACCTATGAATATGAAGGGGTGTTGTTAAGTCGCAACGCAGATTCGATTGTGCTGGAAGCCCTGTTTGACCGGGCTGACATGCCGTTCATGGATGTCGTATTTAAGACAGGTGATCGTTTTGTCGAATACTATTACACGGATCGCTGGTATAACATTTTTGCAATCCATGATCGCGACGATGGAAAAGTTAAGGGATGGTATTGCAACATTGGCAAGCCGGCTGTGTTCGAAGACGGCGTTGTTTCTTACATTGACCTTGCTCTGGATTTGTGGGTTTCAACAGTAGGGGCACAAACTGTTTTGGATGAAGATGAATTTGAAGCGCTGGAACTGAACGAAGAGCTCAGGACAGGTGCACAAAAAGGGTTGGAAGAGTTGCAGCAGCTATTCTTAAACGACAAACCTCCGAGTCGACTCGGAGGTTCGCTGTCATCTGAAACTGCTGATTAGAATTGAAGATTTTGCATGATCAGGTCACCATATTGCCAGAGAACGCCTAATCCGATGCAACAACAACATAACACCACGACGGCGACGATTGCAATAATGAGCGTAGTGTTGGATTTCTTTGGTTCTTCCGGGGCGGGGGTGATCGGCGGTGTTTCCATGTGTTCCTCCAAACAATGACAAAATAACTTGCTACGATGGGCAGATTATATCAGGTAGTTCTTCTGTTCGAGCGTCGGTACAGCCAGTAAATGATAAACGCCGCCAGGATGACCATCAACGTGCCAACGAGCACAGGCAGAGCGATCGCCAGGATGGACAGGACCGTGGAAACGACATCTTCTGCGATGGAAACCGGGATGTTTCCCGCACCGCCGGTCGTTGCGGTCACTGCGGGGCGCAACGCGCCTGCCTTTGCGATGTGAACACTTCCTGCGATGAGCAAGCCACATGCCAGCGCCAGCACAGGGCTCACATCTGTAACGACATTTGCGCTGGCGGCAAACGCCACGGCTCCGGCGGCCGGGCGGATAAGCGTTTGGATCAAGTCATTGATGTGATTGACCGCCGGGACTTTATCTGCCAGCATTTCGATGATCACCAGTACGCATAACATAAGGACGATCCACGGGTTGGCAAGCGTATCCCAGGGTGCGTTGAGCTTGATTAGATCCGTATAGCGCGCGAGCAGACCAACAAGTAGCAGGGGAATGTATGCATTTAGCCCCGCGCTTGCAGAAAGCCCAAACGCAGTGAATATGCCAGTGAGTAAATCCATAGTTTCTCCAAATCTTAATTCAAAATTCCATGAGGCGGCATCCCTGGGGGATTGCCGTCAAACAGGCTCAGCCCAGGGGAAAGCCTCCCCAGGTTCCGGTGAGCCTGAAGCGAAGCAGGTCGATTGCGCCGATCATCAAAAAGGCAAGAGTCGTTCCTGCCAGGAAGGGCAGCCACATTTGTTTCAGGGCAGTAAATTCATTTTCCTGGCGCATTAAGAGAATCCAGACCATGCTAAAGACCATGATCAGTAAAGCCAGCACGCCCAGCACGCTCAATATTGCGATGGGATAAAGGATGACGGGAGTTTCGGTCAGGACAGCTACGTTCATCAAAAGTACAATGCCAGCCAGTATCCCAAGTTTTTTCCAGTCAAGAGCGCGGCCCGGGTCAGCGTCTTTCCATGCGCTTTGGTTGAAAGCCGGGTAAAGGATCGAAGCCAGCGCGATGCCCATGCCACTCCCGGTGAAGAGACGCAATGTGTTATTTGGAACATATAGATTGGGAATATTATTGAGCGATCCGTCAGCGGTCTGTTTGAGTAAATAGAGAAAGGAATTCGTTCCGTCAATTCCAAACGCAGCCAGGAAGAATAAAAGGGGAATGCCAAGTTTCCAGCCGGGCATGCCGCTTTTCCTGGGACTCACTACGGCGAAAAACAGTAATGAAATTCCTGCCGCGTAAAATTCACCGGTACAGCGCGCACAAAGAGGCAGTGAACGTTCGCCGAGATGGAACGATCGTTCGTCAATGCGGTGACAGATGGCGTAACCGACTGCATCTGCCTTGCCGAGCAGGCCTGGCGGCGTAAAGCTGAACCAGACAGCAAAGACGATGAGGGCTGCCATAGGGACGAGAAAGCGCGTGAGATTTGTCAACTGTGGTCGTGCAGATGCATCTTCCATTTCATTCATTATATGGGGATATACGGTTGAGTGCAAGAAAGATCGCGGGATTAGGGTATGATTGATCTGATGAGAGAGTCAGAGCAAGTGAAGCAGGATTATTTTTGAACGACGGATTGGACAGGGCTCCTGATCGAAGGCTCTCAAACCCTTTTTAGGAGAAGGAATATGAAGCGAATCG
>DATKED010000101.1:0-13732 GCA_035512375.1 Anaerolineales bacterium | reverse complement strand
CCGGGGAGGGTGACGAAAATGGGTACAGCCTCGCATCCTACCTATAGCTCAACGAGCCTCATTCTCGACATTCCTGTGATAAAAGTGAAAACTTCCATTGTGGGAGTGGAATTGAAGAATCAGAAGTGGGATGTCTCCTGGCTGCAAAACCAAGTCGGATGGCTGAACGGAACTGCTTATCCCACCTGGAAAGGCAATAGTGTACTGACAGCACATGTCGTTGGTGCAGATGGGAAGCCGAGCGTATTTTCTGGCTTAAAAGCCCTCGGCGTTGGAGAGTACATTTTTGTACATAACTCGGGTTATCGCTACACCTATAAGGTTGTCTCGAATGCGTACGTCCAGCCGAACGATGCCAGTGTGATGAAACATGAAGAGAAGTCCTACCTGACTCTTATCACCTGTGACAGTTATGATGAAAAGACAGGGACCTACCTTCGCCGGGTTGTGGTGCGTGCCGAGCTAGTAGATGTCCGTCCAACGAACAGATAACTGACAACAGAATCAATCAAGGCTGTTCCTATCTGAGAACAGCCTTGATCTTTTTAACGCCTGATCAACTTTTCTATCTGAGCCCTTGTTCCTGCTCAGCCATTGTGATGACGTGTTCGAAGATTTCCAAGCCTTCGTCAATCTCATGCGTTGTGATGCAAAGCGGCGGCGCAAGCCGGATGACCGATTTGCCACAACCCAGTAACAACAAGCCATACTGAAAGCCGTACTTTTCGATCATGTCGCGGATGGCTTCGTTCGGCTCCTTGGTGCTCTTATCCTTCACAAATTCCACGCCGATCATCAGACCTTTGCCGCGTACATCTCCCATGGAGGGATGCCGCGTTTGGATTTCCTGCAGGGCATCGATTGCATATTGACCGGTTTCAGCAGCATTTGCCAGATATCCTTCTTCCAGCAATTCAATCGTTGCCAGCGAAGCCGCGCAGGAAATAGGGTTGCCGCCATAAGTGTTGCCATGCGTGCCTTTGGGCCAGTCCATCACCGATTCGCGCGCAATGCAAGCGCCGAGCGGCAAACCGGAGGCGATCCCCTTTGCAGAGGTGATGATATCCGGCTCCACGCCAAAGTGTTCAATCGCCCACCATTTGCCGGTGCGGCCCATTCCGCTTTGGACTTCATCCGCGATCAACAGGATGCCATACTTGTTACACAGTTTGCGCAGCGCGGGGAAGAATCCATCTGGCGGGATAATGTATCCGCCCTCTCCCTGGATCGGCTCCACCAGCACACCGGCGATCTCATCGCCGGGTACGTTGTGCCCAAAGATCTCGTCTTCTATAAAGCGGACAATGGTCTCGCCATAGTCTTCGCCGGGCTTCCGTTCCAGTATCGGGCGATATGGGTCGGGGAAGGGAACATGGGTCACGCCGGGCATGAGCGGATAGAAGCCACGATGGTAATGGGGCTTGCTTGCGGTGAATGCCACCGAACCCATTGTCCGCCCGTGGAATGCACCGAAGAACCCGATAAAGTTGTGGCGCTTGGTATGGAACTTCGCGAGTTTGATGGCTGTTTCGACAGCTTCTGTCCCCGAGTTTGTCAGAAATGTTTTTGCACCCTCTTCAAACGGTGCGATCTCGTCGAGCTTTTCGCTCAGGCGGATCCAGCCTTCGTGATAAAAGTCTGAGGAAATGTGCAGGAATTTTTCTGCTGCACATTGCACAGCTTTCACTACTCTGGGGTTGGCATGTCCGGTTGCAAGCACGGCAATGCCAGACATGAAATCAATAAAGCGGTTCCCGTCCGGGTCCCACACTTCCACGCCTTTTCCGTAATCCATTACGAATGGATACCCGCGCGGATAAGAAGATGAGATAACTTTTTTATCACGTTCGATAAACGCCTGAGCTTTGGGGCCCGGCAGGTTTAGCTTATTCATAAGAACTCCTGGTCTATACTAATTTGTGGATGTGATACTTTTCGTGATGTCTGGCAGAAGAGGCGCAGAGACCACGCGGCTTTCTCAGCCGGAAATAGATTCCGTTTCCTAAGATCAGCCTGACGTAAGACGATCCGCTGTCCACCACTTTGTGGCAATCCAGGAGGGTGGCAAGAAGACCACCGCTTGCGTTCTGATCATCCGCCCTTCATCCTTGCCAGTGCCAATGCGCCGAGCAGACCCGCATCATCGCCCAGCGCAGCCTTCGTAATTACAAGATTATCGAGGTAATGTGGATGGAATGTATGCTTCCGTAAGCTTTCTTCAAAAGGCTTGAAGAGGTAATCGCCCACCTGTGACACTCCGCCGCCAAAAATCAAAATGGACGGGTCGAAAATGGCGAGATAGTTTGCAACAGCCATGCCAAGGTAGTGTCCCGCGCGCTCGAAAGCAGAGATCGCAAGTGCATCCCCTGCACGGGCCGCGTCGGCAATATGCGCGGCAGACAGGTTCGGCTGCGCGTGAAGCGACGATGCTTGTCCGGCACTGAGCTGTTCGTTGACGTAGCGCGCGATGGAGGGTCCTGAGGAAAATGACTCAACATGCCCGCGCTGCCCGCAGCCACACAGAGGTCCAGCTGGGTCAATAAGCATATGACCCAATTCGGCTCCCATGCCGCGAAAGCCCTGGAGCAGGCATCCATTGGTAATCACTCCTCCGCCAATACCCGTGCTGATGGTCAGATAAACGACGTCCTGGTGACCGATACCTGCGCCGTACTGCCATTCGGCAAGCCCTGCCATGTTGGCATCGTTATCAAGATGGGCCGGGACTCCAAAGTGTTCCGAAAGTTTAGAGGTTAAAGGAAAATTCTGCCACTCGGGAATATTTGGTGTGGCAAGGATCGTGCCTGTATGTGGGTCCAGGGGACCGGGAGACGCAATGCCAATCGCCGACACGTTTCCCTGCGGCCAAACTGATTCGACAGCTTGCTCCAGCCGCTCGTAGACACCAGGTTCATTTGCAAGTGAGCGTGTGCGTTGATGGGCACTGGGTATGATGCTGTCTGGTTGATATACAGCAACGCGGATATGAGTTCCGCCGATGTCGACTGCTACAGTGTGGCTCATAGAGACTATTATAACCGACGCCTTTCGGACTCCAGGCTCGCGGGCGAATTGACTCTTCTCTCTCTCCCTGCTACACTCCTCATAATGGACAATTTGCGTAAAGCCGAAAGAGAACGTTTTAAACAAAATGTCAGGGATCTCGGTCGCTGGCTTGCACCCGGTCTGGGTATCAAACGCTGGTTCTTTTTTGTTTTAGCGGGAATCACCTTTCTCGGTGTGGGGCTGGCTATTTTTCTCCTCGACTTGTATCGCACAGAGTTTACTGATCAGACCATTCTGACGATCCTTTCCTATGCATCGCTTCGGTTTGTGCCGCGTGTTCTGCGTTTTTTGATCTTCAGCGGGGTGGGTATTGGTCTGGTCGCGTATGGGATCTTTCGTCTGAACCGCTCCTTGTTGCGACCATTTATCCGTCCGGGGTACGCGGTTGTGGATGAACTGGCCAATTACCGCCGCCGTGAACGTGGTCCGCGCATTGTAACGATCGGTGGCGGGCATGGATTGGCGACTCTGCTGCGCGGTTTGAAGACGTACACGCGTAACTTAACGGCAATCGTCACAGTCGCAGACGATGGCGGGTCCTCCGGGAGGTTACGTGAGAGTTACGGAATTCTGCCCCCGGGCGATATTCGTAATTGTCTCGCCGCGCTTTCCAATGACGAGCAAATGCTCACGCAACTGTTCCGCTACCGTTTCAGCGGCGCGGGTGAACTGGATGGACACTCCTTCGGCAATCTGTTCATTACCGCACTGGCAGAGATCACGGGGAGCTTCGAGGAAGCCATCGCTGAATCGGGCAGGGTATTGTCCGTCAGTGGACGTGTCCTCCCATCCACGTTACATAATGTAAAACTTGTCGCCGATGTGCAATTGCCCAATGTACAGAATCAGGTTCGGGTGCAGGGGGAAAGCAGCATCCCTAAAATGGCCGGACGAGTCCGCCGCCTTTGGCTTGAACCGAATGACGCATCAGCATTCCCGCCTGTCTTGAAGGCGATCCTGAACGCCGATATGATTATTGTTGGACCCGGCAGCTTGTACACCAGTCTTTTACCAAACCTGCTGGTGCAGGACCTGCTCGGCGCGATCAAAGCCAGCCGGGCGCTCAAGGCATATGTCTGTAATATTGCGACACAGTCTGGTGAAACAGATTTGTACTCAAGTTATGATCATGTCCGCGCGTTGGAAGAACATGTTGGGGATAATCTATTCGATATTCTCTTATGTAATGATAATTATGAAGGAGAACTCGACACAGGCTCACAGTGGGTCCGGGCCGATGAAAAGACACTGGCAGACAAGCGAGTATATTGTTCAGATCTTTCAGATACAGGTCATCCGTGGCGGCATGATTCAGCCAAACTGGCGCGGACGTTGATCGAAATCCTGGATGAATACACGGGGCCTTTGACATGATATTACATTTGTCAATTTTGTTAATAGGAAAGCGGTGATAAAATCACTTTGTATTCTCCATCACAAAGAATAAATTTCGGAGGTTTGAAATGACTGTAAAAGTAGGGATTAATGGCTTTGGACGGATCGGACGTTTGGTCCTTCGAACCATCAAGGAACGACACCCGAATGAACTCGAGGTTGTTGCCGTGAACGACTTGTTCGATGCCCCGACCAACGCCCACCTGTTTAAGTATGACTCCACGTATGGGACATACGCCGGAACAGTGGAAGTCCAGGATGGCAACCTTGTCATCGATGGCAAGACGATCAAAGTTACCGCTGAGAGAGACCCAGGCGCCATTAAATGGAAGGATATGGGCGTCGAGATTGTGCTCGAGTGCACCGGTCTTTTCAGAGATAAGAACAAGGCGATGGCTCATATTGATTCAGGCGGCGCGAAGAAAGTCATTATCTCAGCGCCCGCAAAAAATGAAGACATCACGATTGTGCTCGGCGTCAACCAGGACAAGTATGATCCTGCCAACCACCATGTCATCTCGAACGCGTCCTGCACCACCAATGGACTCGCACCGGGTGCCAAGGTGTTGAAGGATGTATTTGGCATCGATAAGGGCTTGCTGACCACTGTTCACTCATACACCAATACACAGAAGCTGTTGGATGTTGGTGCCAGCGATCTCCGTGACGCCCGCGCTGCAGCCGAAAACATCATTCCGTCAGAGACGGGCGCGGCGAAAGCAGTCGGTCTGGTCATCCCCGAGCTCAAAGGCAAGTTTGGCGGCATGGCGTTCCGCGTGCCAACCCCAACGGTCTCTGTGGTGGATTTCACTGCCATCTTGAATAAGGAAGCCACCAAGGAAGAGATCCGCGACGCCATGCTCGAATATGCAGAAGGTCCCATGAAGGGCATCCTGGGCGTGACCGATGAACCGCTGGTGTCGAGCGATATGCGCGGAACGAACTATTCAAGCGTGTATAGCTCCATGGATACGCTGGTCATCGGCAACATGGTCAAGGTCGTGGCATGGTACGACAATGAGTGGGGTTATGCAGCACGCACCGCTGATCTGACTGCGCTGGTTGCGAAGAGTCTGTAAAATATACAGGTAGACAGGTACACACGTTTGACTTGTGTACCTGTTTTCTTGCGTCGCTGTGGCGACATTTACGTGTGTGCATGCGGAGCTTTTATGAACAAGAAAACTGTAAAAGATATTGACCTCAAAGGCAAACGCGTCCTCATGCGTGTGGATTTCAACGTTCCCATGCAGGATGGCAAAGTGACGGATGACAAGCGTATCAAAGCCTCACTGCCAACGATCACGTATGTTTTGGATCAAGGCGCGTCGTTGCTCCTGATGAGTCATCTTGGGCGACCGAAAGGCGGTCCAGCCCCGGAGTTCAGCCTGGGCGCGGTTGCCGAAGTCTTAGCTTCCCATCTGGGGATTCCCGTGAAGATGGCGCCCGATACCGTTGGACCCGAAGTGGAAGCAATGGCAAAAGCGTTGAAGCCGGGCGAAGTGTTGATGCTCGAGAATACACGCTTCCACAAAGGTGAGGAGAAGAACGATGTGGAGCTGGCGAAGCAAATGGCGGCGCTGGCAGAGGTGTACGTGAACGACGCGTTCGGGTCGGCCCATCGTGCCCATTCTTCGACAGAGGGCGTTGCTCAATTCCTTCCTGCGGTCTCGGGCTTCCTGATGGAACAGGAATTGGAATACCTCGGACGCGCAGTTGGGAATCCTGAACATCCCTACATTGCCATTCTTGGCGGCGCGAAGATCAGTGACAAGATCGATGTTGTTGAAACGCTGTTATCCAAAGCCGACAAGTTGATCATCGGCGGCGGCATGGCGAATACGTTCCTCGCGGCAAAGGGATTGAATATGCAGGACAGCCTCGTGGAAGAGTCTTCGCTCGAGACCGCCAGATCCATTCTGGAGAAATCCAGTGACAAGTTGATCCTGCCGGTCGACGCGGTCCTTGCAGATAAATTTGAGGTGGAAGCAAATACCCAGGTTGTTGACGTGGATAAGATCCCTGCAGGCTGGCGTATGATGGACGTCGGTCCGAAGACGCTCGAGCTCTATAAGCAGGCATTGAATGGAGCCAAACTGATTGTTTGGAATGGACCGGTCGGCGTCTTCGAGATGCCAAAGTTCGCCGAAGGAACGTTTGCCCTCGCGAAGCTATTAGCTGACTCCGGCGCGACGACCGTGATCGGCGGCGGTGATTCGGCGAGCGCAGTCAAGAAAGCGGGAGTCGCAAAACAGATGACTCATGTCTCCACTGGCGGCGGCGCATCGCTTGAATTCCTCGAAGGAAAAGAATTACCCGGCGTTGCTGCGTTGATGGATAAGTAAACTTTGGACAAATTTTTAACTCGAAGGACACATCGGTCACGAAGGAAAATCAGGTCTTATCTTCGTGTACTCACCTACACTTGCATGCAGGTGCAGGCGTAGTGCCCTTTGTGTTTAAATGAGGAATTTTGATATGCGTACACCACTGGTTGCTGGAAACTGGAAAATGAACAAGACCGTCGCGGAAGCCCGTGAACTGGTCTCTACGATGAGCCCAAAATTGGGCGAAATCGCAAACATCGAAAAAGTTTTGTGCCCTCCCTTTATCGCAATCCCTGCTTTAGCTGCGCTGTTGGAAGGTTCTGGCATCGGTCTCGGCGCGCAGAACCTGCACTGGGAGGAAAAAGGCGCCTTCACCGGCGAGGTCGCGCCGAATATGGTGAAGGAGTATTGCAGTTATGTGATCATCGGTCACTCGGAGCGCCGCACCTACTTTGGTGAAACGGACGAAAGTGTAAATCGAAGACTTCACGCCGCGCTGAAGGCTGGACTCACCCCCATCGTCTGCGTGGGCGAGACATTGGATCAATACGAAGCGGGATCGACAGCCGAGGTGGTTCGTCGGCAGATCAGCGCTGGTCTGGCTGGCGTTGACGCTGCTTCCGCGACGAAGATTGTCGTTGCCTACGAACCCGTCTGGGCGATAGGGACGGGGAAAGCCTCCAGTGGGGAGAATGCCAATTTTGTGCATCAGCAGGTGATTCGTCCCATGTTGAGCGAGGTCTTCGGCGCGGAAATTGCCCAGGCAATCCGGATCCTGTATGGCGGCTCAGTGACCGGGTCCAACGCCTCTGAATTCTTTGCATATCCCGACATTGACGGTGCGCTGGTCGGTGGTGCAAGCCTCAAGCCCGACGAATTTGTGGCGATCACGAAAGCGATTTCAGGACGATAGACTACAGACGATGGACCATGGACTATTGACCATGGTCCATCGTCTACACCATGACTCAACTCTCCGGTCTGCTCTGGTTTATTTTCATACTTGTGCCGCTGATATTGCTTCAGCGGCTTTTGCATCGCGAGATCCAGGCAGTGCTTTTGATCCTGACACGCGATACAAGGCTGACGATGGGTATCTTTTCGATGCTCTTCCTGCCCGGAGTATTCCTGCATGAGTTGAGCCATTTTGTGATGGCGAAGATTTTACGTGTGCGTACTGGAAAATTTTCCATCTTCCCGCAATCCCTGCCCGATGGACGCCTACAGCTCGGCTACGTGGAGACTGCCCGCTCAGATCTGGTGCGTGACTCATTGATCGGCGCCGCGCCGTTGATCGTGGGGACGGTCTTCGTCGCTTATGTGGCGGTTTATCACCTGCAAATGCGCGTGCTGTGGGACGCCTTCCGCAACGAGCAAATGGATCTGTTCTGGCTGGGAGTACGTGCTCTGCCGCAGGCGCAGGATTTTTATCTCTGGTTCTACCTTGCTTTCGCGGTCAGCAGTACCATGATGCCCTCTGAATCGGACAGACACGCCTGGCTGGAGTTGTTAATCTCTGTCGTCGTGCTTTTTGCGATCGCTTTATTGATTGGCGCGGGGCCATGGATGTTAAGCACCATTGCTCCACGCCTCAACAATTTCCTTAGTTCCGTGGCGTTGATCTTTGGATTGAGTGCCTTTGTGCACATCCTGCTGATCCTGCCCACGGCACTGATCCATAAATTGCTGGCGCGCGCTACCGGGGTGGATGTAGCTTAGAGGCGCATGGAAACGTCGGCTGGTTGGTGAGCTGGACAGCGCTTTACAGAATAATCTCGAGGATAAGATCGTGGATTTCCCATTCCAGACGACCCGCAAACCAGCTCTGATTGCCCAGGATCACCGCATCCAGATTTGGTCTTGGATAATAATACAGGCGGCAACTGCCGCAGCTTCTGGGGTCGTCGAATAGATATTCTTCTTCCAGCCACTGACCTTGTCATCCTGGTCGGTAACAGGGATATATCCTTCGGCGACCTCATCATAAACACCATCAAGAGACAGAAAAACGGAACGCGTCATTTGCGCTTTCTCAAAGATATATTGGCGTACATCCTCGAAATAGGGGAGCCTGGAAATTTTTTCGATCACCAAGCCCAATAGAATATACCCTGCGCCGTTGTCTTGAAGTTTCTCTCCAACCGGGCGCAGGGGAGTTTTATTTACAAAGAGCGTCAGATAATCTTCATTGCGCCGGAACAGATAAATGGGATGTTCACGGCACAGAGCAGCCCAATTTTCATCCCAATCCCCTGATTCCGCGAACCAGTCCGCGATGCCGGAGGTCATGGTCAACATGTGCCGGATGGTGGCTTCCCTGGGAATCTTTGTATTTTCCATGATCTGTTGGCGTATCCGTATGCCGCCTTGAACAATTCATCCTCATTTCGCTTGACCAGGACCACCCCGGAGAATTGTTCCTCACGGCTCTTGTTCGCGACAATCTGATCCAACCGTTTTGCAACTGTCATTCTATGCCTCTTTGATGTATGTGATAGTGGAGAGGTTTTTAGACTGGTTTCAGGATGACCACACGTCGTTTCCCTATCTGGAATTGTTCGCAACGTTGAAATCTTTCGTGCAATACCTTTTGTCGTTTGTCAGAAACGATTGCAACGATGCTCGATGCGGATAATATACCAAGTAGTGCATCAAGCATCGATCTGATCGGGTTTGATAACTCATTGAGATCAGAATCCCGCCAATGGGAATGTTGTCCATATGGGACATCTGTAAGGACAATCTCCACTGAGTTCGGTTTTATATTATTCAAGATCTCTTTATTGTCTGTAGCACTTGCCTGAAATACCCTTTTCTTCCGCGGGTATTTTTCGACGAAGGCGGAGAGTTTCTTTTTCAAAATAAATGCACTTCTTAAGGCATCCTGATGTGATTCTTTACCGTACTGTTCAAACAATTTAGAGATTTCATTTATACGGGTATCCAAACCCTCCATGCGAAGCAGACCAAGATTTCGTTCTGCCAACGCGACGGCTTTTTCATCTATATCTGAACCGATGACTTCCCGAATGTAGTCTCCATGTAAATACGCTAATACGCTGAGATGATAAGCGGCGCCGCAACAGGGATCATACAGAGTGCATGGCGTTGATTTTTTATAGATTATCTGGCGGTGTGCGACACACCGCTGGAATATTTCACTCGCCAGCCGGACCGGAAACGCCGGGTACCCTGGCAGGCTGTAAAACACTCTCCCGCTGGAAAGGTCTGAATAATCCATTTGTTCTCTTGCATGCTTATATTGCATACGTTTCCAGGGTTTGCCTCCGCTTACTTCTTTCTGCCCATCTCTTCGATCATCTCACGAGCTTTTTCTACCACCTCGCGTTCGCTCTTGAAGTCCAGCATCTCTATCGCTTCATCAAAGCTGACCCACCTCGCCTCCTCAACCTCATGGTCATGATCGGAGACCTCCCCCCTGCGGTATTCCAGTAAATAAAAATGGACAAACTTGTGGTATCTGACCGGTTGTCCATTTCTGACACTTCTGTACCAATACTCAATGGTTTCGATCAACTTGATCAAATCTGTTTCGACCCCAGCCTCCTCTCGCACCTCGCGCACAGCAGTCGTATGCGGGGTTTCACCTTCATCCACGATGCCCTTCGGCAACTGCCATCTTAGCTTGGGCTTGACCGACACAATCGCGATCTCCGGCTCTAAATCTCTCCAACGGAACGCGACACCACCAGAGGAGATCTGATCCATAGTGGTGATCTTTGCTGGTGAAGTGGAATGATCAGCTTGTTTCTTATCCATGTTCCGTTATCTGCCTGCGCTGTGGATCTACGTGTCCAAATAAAGGATGTCCGCCTGCTTATGGCAGACGGACACTCAGGCCGGAGTTGGGTCCTGACGGCACACCGAGTGCCGGCTTTTCATCGCCCGGATGAGACCGCAAGTCCTCCAGCAGTTCCTGCGCGGGAAGGCTTGTTTCAATGCGAGCCTCTGACTCAGGGCGAGGAGTACTCACGGGTTTGGCACGGTAGATGATTAATTCTGAGATTCCATCTTCCATGGCGCGGCGAGCGAGGGCACGAATATAGTAACGATTGAACTCGCTTTCCGCCAATACCTGCGCGGCGTTCTCTGCTGTTGCAGCAATCGAATACCCGCCGCTCGGGTTGCGCCGGGGCAGGGTCCGCAATATCCGCCGATGTTCCCGCAGGCTATTTGCAAGGGTTTCATCGTTGCCGCTTTGAAGCGCCTCACGCAATAAGTTAGTATAGTCTCGTTGCCCCTGCCCACTTAAGAAAGGACTGATGTGCAGTTGGTTATTTGCGATGTCATACTCCATCTCGTCCAGCATCAGTTGTCTCGTGCGCTCATCCAGATTTTCAAAATAAAGAGCCATATTTCACTTCCTTATGATTAACGTCCTTTTTTCAAAGCTTGTTACAGAGCCTACAGAAGAGAATCTTCTACCCCGCGTTTGGCACAGGCAGTTTTGGGTATTCCGGATTCGGTTTTGAAGCCCTACGGGAAATATAGAACAATTGTACTACAAATTCGCGCGGAATTATAGGGTGCGACAAAAAGGCAAGCTTCCTCCAGAATCAAAACCGTCTGTATCCTGCGAGATCAGACGGCTGTAAATTCAAACCGGCCCTTTATGTACTCCTATCCCTTAAAATCTGCCTAGACCTTTCTGATGACGTCTCCAACACGGATAACACCGGCTTGAACAACGCGCGCGTTGATTCCCCGCAGGTGCAGTTGTTTCCCTTCTGGCGAGTTGACGAACTTCATTGCGTCCACGCCGAAGCGGGCGGAAAACTTCCTGCAGCCGGTATGCGGTTGTGCTGAGACCTCGATGATCGCCGAACCAACTGCGAGACGTGTGCCCGGCGGGATATTCTCATCACTGAGATCGAAGTCAACGTAGAGTTGATCTCCTGCCAATGCCCAGCGTTCTTCAATTTGTGCCAGCAGTTCTGTGGCGCGCGCATTCATCACGGTAATTTGAGCATCGAGGTTTGGCTGACCATCTTTTGAATGTCTGCTCACACGAACTTTCCAGGTATCGCCGACCAGCCCCTCCAGCGGATCGAGCTTCCCTTCGCTCAATACTTCCCGCTCGTCGACCTCGGGCCTCTGCACGATCATCTTCAGAAGGCCGTTATCCTTCGGTGCCTGGCGAATGTGATCCATCCCTGCTTCGAGTTCTGTCATTGATAAATGCTGTACGTTTAACATGATGTCTTCCTTTCCCGATTAAGTATAGCATTTGATGAGACTTGCTGGATGACCTGCTATCTGTTCTGTTGAGCACCGGTGATACAATCCGCATTACCCCTGAAAGGTAACAATGGCTAAGATTCAACTTCGCGATGTCAGCCTTACCTATTCCAAGCCGCTGCGGGATCCGGTCACCCGCCTGTTTGAGATTAGGAAGGAGCGCTTACAGGAAGATTTGCCGGACACCACGAGGCAGGGAGTTACGGCTCTTGACCATGTGGATCTGACAATCCCCAATGGGCGAACATTTGTGGTAGTTGGACCATCAGGTTGTGGGAAAAGCACGTTGTTGCGTGTGGTCGCGGGACTGATCAAGGATTATTCCGGTCAGGTGCTGTTCGATGGCGACGATGTACATAACCTGGAACCCAAAGTGCGCCGGATTGGGATGGTCTTCCAGGGTTATGCCCTCTATCCAAACTTCGACGGTGAGGGCAATTTATCGTTTTTCTTCAAGATAAATAACATCAGTGATGAGAAAACGCGTGAGCGGATTCAATATACTTCGGAGCTGATGGGGATCGGTTTCAAGGAACTTTTACCGCGCCGACCAAGTACACTCTCGGGCGGTGAGAAACAGCGAGTGGCGATTGCGCGTGCCATCGTCCGTGCGCCGCGCCTGCTTCTCCTGGATGAGCCGCTTTCCAACCTCGATGCGAAACTACGCGTGCAGACCCGTTCTGAGATCAAACGCCTGCTCCGTCGTTTCAGCATCACCAGTCTTTATGTTACTCACGATCAGGTGGAGGCAATTGCCATTGCTGACCAGATCGTTGTGATGCACAAGGGCAGGATTGAGCAGGTAGGTACGTATCAGTATCTAATGGAGAATCCGGTCAATTTGTTTGTTGCCGGCTTCTTGGGGTTGCCACCCATGAATTTGCTCTCTGGCGGCTTCATCTCCGGAAGCAGGCTGGTTTTGGGCGATTACCTTATTCCCCTTCCGACTCGCATTTTCCCTCTGGTGCAGAACGGGCAGCCGGTGACGCTCGGGATGCGACAGGAAGCGGTAAACATCGCAGCCGAATCCCCGTCCCCAAATGGGATCCAGTTGCCGGGTGAGGTTGAATCGTTTGAAGCGGATTATGTCCACCGCACCCAGACCGTCCACATCCGCACCGGGGAGTGGCGTTATGCGGGACTCTGTCCTCTGGATATGCCAATTCGGATTGGGCAGCTCATCCGGACGCAGATCGACCCGGAGCGTTTATATTTTTTTGACACTACCTCTGGTCTCCGTCTGTGATTTTTTCCACCTGGTGATCAATACCTGCATGCGCATACGGACGCGGCTGTCTGCATCAGCGATTGCCCATGTGGAGCGCGTCGCCTGCCTGACTTCATCACTTAATCCAATAAAATCCGCCCAATCATCCGCAATGAATTCCTCCATTTCACTGGGTGTATCCCACGAATAGAAAAATGGAAAGAGTTCTTCCTGTTCGCGTCGGAACCAGCCGTCTGCTTCCGCTTGCTTCATGGCTTCATTGGAAGCCACATCAGCCTTCACCTGCTCGGGGAGATCCTCGACTCGTCCAGTTTCTTTCACTCCGCGAGCTGAAACAACCTCCACGGGCCAGCGCTCGCCAAGCGGACGTATGTCGATCAGAATTCCATGCGGGACAAGTACACGTTGAATTTCATCCAGGGCATGGACCATGCCCGCCGGGTCAATGCATCAGAGT
>DATKED010000100.1:0-2951 GCA_035512375.1 Anaerolineales bacterium | reverse complement strand
GGAGGCGAGCGCCGTGTTTGGTTCACGAATGTTAGGAGGGCATCCTCTCGAGGGAGGCATGCCTTGGTGGAAATATGTCGCTAATGTTCTGCTCACTGCGCTGGCAAACATCGTCTTTCGGAGATATCTGACGGAAATCCACTCGGGTTTTCGAGCATATTCGAGAGAATATCTTGAAACAGTCCGCTTTATGGAAAATAGCAATGACTTTATCTTCGACACAGAGATCATTGCTCAAGGCATGGTGTGTAAACTTCGTTTTCAAGAAGTTCCAATCACTACTCG
Source organism: Anaerolineales bacterium (assembly GCA_035512375.1). GTDB lineage: Bacteria > Chloroflexota > Anaerolineae > Anaerolineales > Villigracilaceae > Defluviilinea. The sequence goes on along the minus strand of DATKED010000100.1, from coordinate 2,666 downwards.
TTATTTTCCTGAGGCATCCTCCATTAATTTTCGGCACAGCGTTGTCTACGGGCTTGGCATTCTCTCAGTTCTAGCAAAATACTCTCTCCACCGCAGGGGCTGGATACGGATCCGAGAATTCGAGCCACAGGAAAAAAAATGATCACACGTTCCATAGGGTATTGACCAGTACACCAATTACAATAACTCGGTTCTCCAGGCTTTGCCGTGGAAAGGCACCGAATTTCCTAGAGAGCCTTTCTGTTGAGGTGCAGATTGCTTCGTCGTGGCACCGCTTCGACTACGGGACAGACGATCACTGTCTCTCCTCTTAGTGAGGATGAAAGACTATAATTACCTCCATGCCTCGTATTTGCATTGTGCCGCGCGTGGAAGGACCTGGCGGCGTGACCTCCTTCCGGCTCAAGTTCGAAGATGGGCTGCGCGCCCGCGGCGTGGATGTGACCAACGACTTATCAGATCAAGCGGATGTCATCCTTGTTTTGGCGGGGACTGGGCATCTACTCCCGTTGCGGAGCGTACATCGGCGCGGAGTGCGGATCGTACAGCGCCTGGACGGGATCAACTGGGTTCACCGAATCCACTGGGCTGGGCTGCGCTACAGCCTGCGCGCCATCTATGGAAACAGAATTCTCTCTATCATCCGATCGCGTCTGGCAAACCACGTGATCTACCAGAGCCAGTTCATCAAGCACTGGTGGGAGGATTGGTACCGTCCAGCGCGCGTGCCCTCTTCTGTTATTTTGAATGCGGCGGACCTAAAACAATACACACCACATGGTTTGCATGAACGGCCTTCCGGGCATTATCGTTTGCTAGTGGTGGAGGGCAGCCTGGCAGATGGGCTGAGCTATGGGGTCTTCAATGCGGTATCGCTGGCAAACGCGTTATCCAAAAAATTCAAAATCGAGTTGATGATCGTGGGCCGCGTAGATGTGCCCACCAAGAACAAATTGAAACATCAAACGGCATTTCGCATTCATTTCATGGATACTGTCTCGCGCGAGCATATCCCATGGATAATGCGTTCTGCGCACTTGTTGTTCTCTGCCGAAGTCAACCCGCCCTGTCCGAACTCTGTGATCGAGGCATTAGCTTGTGGACTACCTGTGGTTGGTTTTGATACAGGTTCCCTTTCGGAGTTGATCCAGGGCAATACGGGTCGATTGGTTCCGTATGGCGCCAACCCATGGAAGCTAGAAACACCAGATATTCCTGCACTTGCCAATGCCGCGGCGGAAGTGCTGGATGACCAGCAACACTTTCGAACGTCCGCGCGCGAACGGGCAGAGGCCGTTTTCGATGTCGACAAAATGGTCGATGAGTATCTGAAGGTATTATTACCTTAAGCCTTGCAAAGGTTGGGATGAGGGACAGAGTCCTCTGAAAAACCTTCGCAAGGCTTTAAAGTAGGAGCTATTATGTCCAATGAAGAAATCCTCGCATTCCTGAAAGTACATCTGCAATCGATACAAGAGAACGATATCCAGACCTATCATGAAACCACCTCCGATGATCTGACCCTGTATGAATGGTGGATCACACCGCACCGCATTGACGGGCTTCCCTTCCATGAATTCATGATGACATCCAATGCCGAGCGCGGCACGGTCTTCGGTGCGGAGGGCGAGGCGAAATCTCCGACCCGATTCGATCTCTCGAACATGCATGTTCAAAATTATGGCGATACCGTCATTGCAAGTTATACATTGCTGATCAGCACAGCCTCGCCGGACGGCGTAAGAGTAGCCTCCCACAATGAAAGCCGCGTGATCGTCAAACGCAACGGTATATGGAAAGTCGTCCATGTGCATAAATCACCTGCCAGGCAGGCTGCGCATATCCCTGAATGATCCATAAACATTTAACTAGCTACGATTTCGTCTGGCTAAGTTTCCTGATCCTGATACTCGTCACACTTTCCTTCCTGTTTTCGATACCGCCGCAAGATTATTGGTGGTGTCTTCGTATCGGACGGGATATCCTGTCGACTGGAACTGTGCCTGTGCGTGAAACGCTAAGCTGGAGCCAGGCGGGACAGCCAATTTTGTATGAGCCCTGGCTTGCCTGTGTGATGTTTGAGCAGGTGAATGAACTTGGGGGTGCATCACTGACCTTTTTGTTGCGGGGCTTGCTGATCGCAATGACCTATGGGCTCATCTGGGTTATGGCTAGGCAGTCTCTCACACCCCTGTTGGCAACCGTCCTTGTTCTCATCGTTGGGCTGGCAAGCAGTAACAATTGGGTCATGCGTGCCCAACTGTTTGCTTATCCACTGTTTGTTTTGTGTGTATATAGCCTGCTTAACTGGCAGCAGGGAAACCATAAACTATTATGGGTTCTGCCGGTGACAGCCATTTTGTGGGCGAATCTTCATGGCTCCTTTGTCCTGGGTCTTGTACTTGCAGGAGCTGCTTTGGTCTTCGGAAAAGGAGACCGCAAAGCCTTATTCATCGTCCTGAGCCTAATGATCCTGGCAACGCTGATTACCCCGCATGGACTCGAGTTATGGAAACACCTGCAGTTTATGCTCACCGTCCCATCCAATCAGGAATATAGTGTGGAATGGAGAGCGCCACGTAATGAAGGCTGGCAGATGAATATCTTTTTTGCCTGGGTGCTGTCCCTTGCGCCATTGGCAGTATTCTCCTCACGAAAGATTTCCG
>DATKED010000099.1:0-18463 GCA_035512375.1 Anaerolineales bacterium | reverse complement strand
CGGTTCGTTACTCAGCAACGCATTTGCATCCAGGTCGGTGATATTTTGAGCCCCACTCAAGTTAAGCCCAACCACACCGTTGAAGCTCGCCAGGTTGCCGCCAGACACAGTCACATCATACGTGCTTGCGTTGACGGTGGCGACATTGGTCACGGTTGCCGTCGACCCATTGACCACGAAATCGCCTGTGTCCACATTCATCACCGCTTCATTGAAGGTCGCCCGGAAGACAAGCGTGTTGGCATTCGTCGGTGAGGTTGCCGGGCTTTGACAGGTGAAGGACGTCAGACCGGGGGGAACCGGAGCTTCATACGCCCCTATATCACAATGGATCCCCTGTGGGCGTGTCACCCCGCGCTGATCGGTATCCGGGCAGTTCGCATCATTCCCCGCATCAATCGCAGGGCTGCCTACTCCCAATGCCATAGTCTCTGTGAGTCCCCCATTATTTTGTAGGGAACCTAAAAGAGGATCTTGATCGAAATTGCCCGTGCCGGTATAGCCCCCTTCCACAATACTATGGGTCACGACCGGTGTGCTGTCCACATCATGAATCTCACCTCCTGAATTATTATATAGGATGCTGTTGGTGATGATTGGATTACTGTCTTCGTTGTAAATAGCGCCGCCAGCAACGGTAGCTGTGTTGCCGCTGAAAGTCACATGTGTCAAAATTGGGTCGCCAGCAACGGCGTTATGCAAAGCGCCACCACGCTGTGCCGTATTCTCGTTAAAGGTTACGTTTGTCAGGCTGGGACTGCTTGTCGAGGTGGTCATTCCACCACCGCGAGTAGCAGCAGAGTTGCCGCTGAAGGTTACATTCCTTAGAATAGAATTACTACCTTGAATGTTGTACATCCCACCAGCCCGTTCCTGAGCTGAGTTACTGCTAAAAGTTGTATTCGTGATGGTTGGGCTGCTATTGTAATTGTACATGCCCCCACCGTAACTGGCTGTGTTGCCGCTAATGACCAGATTGGCGAGGGTTGGGCTGCCAGTTTCATTGAACAGCCCGCCACCCCATGGTTTTAGGGGATCATCAAGTGCATTGCCAGACGTAATCATAAAACCATCCAGCACAGCGGTACTGTTTGTGTCGCTACCGGTTACAACGTGATAACTGTTATCATCCATATTGGCCGGAGTACCGATGTCGCCGCTCAAGATGGTGACATTTGCCACTGGGTTACGTTCGGTGAGGGAAATCTCAGTTCCAGCAAAGCCACCATAAATGCTGACACCGTCCTGAAGTGCAAATGTGGCACTTTGGTCTGTTCCCGCAGTGGGATAATATGTTCCGGCTGCGACCCAGATCTGATCGCCGCTGACAGAGGCGGAGAGTGCATCTTGGAGACTGGTATATGCATCTTCCCAGGATGAACCATTGTTTGCGCCACTGGCATCAGCTTTGACGAAAACCGTTGAACCCACCGCGTAAACACTGCCTGTCGGCAGGAATCCCAACATTCCCCCCAGCATCAACACGACTGCAAGTGGGCAAAGAAGATTTATAACCAGTGTTTTGATCGATTTAGTATCCATGAGCATTTTCCTTTTTCAGAAAGAATAGATTGGTTCATTTAGGGTTTGAATAAAATCGCTAGCAAATACAGGACGTATAAATAGCATTAATGTTGCACAGAATCTAAATATCAAATGAATTGCAATTTTGTTAGGCACTTGATTGTAAGCCAATCGTTTTACGGGATTCCATGCCAATTACCAGCAATGGGCATGTCACCTGGGATGCCCAAAGCAAATACAGGCCGCAAAATCAGTGACGTTCCTATTCTTCCAATTAAGACCTGAAGGAAGTCAATCCGAATAGCAAGGCAGATGAAGAGCCGGAAAGCGTATGGAGTTACTGGATTTGATCGAGGCGAAGGGGCAAGTATCTGAGGCGCTCGCGAAACTGAATGGGAAGTGACACTTGTCACAATACAAGATTCTTTTCTGCCCTGGAAATGGTATTTTGGAAACTGGTTTGTCTTGATACAACACGAAGAGGCGGGAGAGGTGAATAAGCAGCTTCTGGATCTTATCCTTAGCGAGAAAAACCAAATAGCGTAAACGGTTCTACTTCCCTACAATCGCCTGGCTGCGCGCCCGCAGTGCCGAGAGTCTTTGCTTAAGTTGTGTGAGAATCTTGTCGCTCTTGTCGATCCGTTCGCGCTCTGAGCGGACGTAGCGAGTGTAGGGAGTAATGCCATCTTTGAGACGTGCGACCGCCCGTTGAGATTCCTGGGTAAATAGCGTTGTCAGGGTGTCGAGCAGATTGGTCCGCAGGGTTGTCATCTTCTCTTTGAACTTATCTTTGGCTTGCTTCCGCTTATAAGGGATCACAAAAAAACCGACAATCGCCAGTGTGCCAGCCGCCAGGATGCCGGTCACATCGAGGCTGGAAGATAAAACCGCCGCGGTGACCAGCGCCCCAAGCCCAACAGCGCCAACTTCCAGCAGAGCGGTCTGTGCCACGGCGGTCTCCACGTGTGCCGCCAGTTCGCTTGCCTCCCGGTCAGGGTCATAGGACTCGATAATGCGTTGTACGGTCTTTCCCATTGTCTCGATCAATTCACGGCGGCGCATTTCGCGAGGTTCAATGCCTTCGCCTACAATATGCTCTGTGTGGAGCGCCCGGCGCCGCTGAACATACGTCATTACCCGCTGCCATTCCTGCAGATCCTTTTGCACCAGCCAGTCGATCAGTCGCTGGACCTGCTCTTCGATCTGTTGCGGAATGTCCGCCAGCACGCGCTTCTCGAACTCCGCCCGCACCTTATCGCCACGCATCAGCTCCTGGATGTTGGTCAGGCGCATGGTCGTATCGAAAAAGTCGAGGCCGCGCTGTTCAAGTTTGTGCAGGATGTTCTCCACCTCCGCCAGCCGTGGCTGGAGTTCGTTTTTCAGGTCACGTTCGTAGTCCTGGATGGTCGATTCCAAAGATGTGGCAGTTTGCAGGTCCTCTTTTAGATCTTCCGATTGGGTCTGGTTGTCTTTCGCCGCCTGTGCCACCAGGTTATCTGCCACGCCCAATGGATTACTGAACTTGAGTTGCAGCCGCGTGGAGTCATCAAGCGTGGAGTTAATATATTGCTCCAGGGCATCCAAGCCGCTGGCTGCGCGCAAATGATTCCGCTGCTCAGGGTCGGGTTCAGAGAGGGCACGCTGTGCCAATCTGGCTGAGACCGGGAAGAACTCGGGCGCGTCTCCCAAAACAGTTGTGGCATGTTTGAGGACAAAAGATCGTACCTCCTGGAGACCAGAATCATCTTCGATGATATCGGCTTTGTTGAGCGCAAAGACGACCTTCTTGCCCCAGGCCAGGATACGCTCCAGGAACTGCCGCTCGCTTTCTGTGAGCGGATGATCAGCGGAGGTGGTAAACAGCACCAGATCGCTGCGCGGGACGAACTCATCGGTGAGACGTTCGTGGTAACGGATCACTGCATTTGTGCCCGGCGTATCAACAATATTCAATTCCTTCAACAGCGGCAATGGATAGGTGTAAATAGAGAAGTTCTCATCCACCACCTGCTCGGCAGCCTGTTCCCCCCATTTCACCAGAGTGACGCGCGAAGTGGTAGGCGTGGCGCCTTCGGGCAACACTTTTTCACCCAGTAATGCATTGACGAGCGCGCTCTTGCCAGCGTTGAACTCACCCACCACCACGAGCAAAAACAATTCATCCAATTGCAGGATGGCATCCTGGAGAGTCGTCAGCGATTCGTTCGGCACATCGATATCTGCCAGCGCGAGCCGCATCTCCGCCAGCACTTCCTTTTCCTCACGCAGGAACCGGGCCTGTTCGTCTGTAAGCATGGATTGGCGCATAAGGTCTCCTCAAAACTGACAGAATATTCCACCTTTGCAAAGAACTGTCACTTTTCTTAACGTATGGATTTACAATTGTATTATGAATCTTCCCTTTGTTTTTATCAATATTGCGATGACCGCTGATGGCAAGATTGATACGTATGAGCGCCGGGGCTCAGCGATCTCATCCCAACGTGATAAGGAACGCGTCGACCAATTGCGCGCCAGCGCAGACGCGATCATGGTGGGTGGGAGAACCCTGCTTGACGAAGACCCCAAATTAACGGTTAAATCGGAAGCATTGCGCTCCGAAAGGGTTGCACGCGGTCTTTCACCGAACCCCGTCAAGGTGGGCATCGTATCCAAGGTAGATGTAAAATCAGATTCAGAGTTTCTGAACGCCGGACCTGCGGACATCGTAATATTTACCACGCGCCGAACATCTAAAGAACACCTGGCCCTGCTGAAATCGCAGAACGTAAAAGTATACATTGATGAGGCAGAGAAGGTTGATCTGCAAAATGCTTTAGCCATCTTAAAGGAAGCTGGAATCAATCGCCTGATGGTGGAAGGTGGCAGTACACTCAACTTTGAACTCATACGACTCGGGCTGGTCGATGAAGTGACAGCCTATATCGCGCCGATGATCTTCGGGGGCGAATCTGCTCCAACAATGGCAGCCGGTTCAGGCTTGAAGAGAAGGGAAGCCATTCCATTGAGATTGATCGATGCTGAAAAGTGGGAGGATGGTGGCGTCCTATTAAAATATCAGGTAGTGAGGTGACCATGAATAGAACAATGCATCAAAAGTTCGAGGCGCTTCTTGAAAAAGAAGGCGATCATGAATGTGAAGGGCTGGGCAGGGATAAGGTTTGTGTACGCATCGTAGCAATGGCTGAACTGCCCACCCGCTTTGGAGATTTCCACATTGTTGCCTTTGAAAACAATCGTGATGGCAAGGAACATGTTGCGATTACCAAGGGTGATGTGATCGGCGCGTCGAATGTGCCGGTCCGTTTGCATTCCGAATGCCTGACCGGGGATGTGATGGGCTCCTTGCGCTGTGATTGCCGCGATCAATTGGAAGCCGCGTTAAAAAAGATCGGTCGGATGGAAAGAGGCATGGTGCTCTATCTGCGCCAGGAGGGACGTGGCATTGGTCTGATCAACAAGATCCGCGCCTACAGTCTGCAGGATGAGGGGCTGGATACGGTCGAAGCGAATCTCGCGCTGGGTTTTCGCGATGATGAACGTGACTACGCAGTTGCCGCGCACATGTTGATGTCGCTCAAAATCGAATCGGTCCAGCTGATGACCAACAATCCGAAAAAGATCAACCAACTGACTCGCTATGGCATCAAGGTCGATGGGCGCATTGCGCACATTATGGAGCCGAATGAACACAACCGCTTTTACCTTGAAACGAAAGCGGCGAAGTCCGGTCACATGATCGATTTCCATGGCAAGCAGCATTTGGACGAACAGTCGGATCGTCCCATTGTTGAAGGGATGAGTGAAGCTGAAATCGAGGAAATGCATGAGTAGAACAATTATCATCACCGGGACAACGGGCGCATTGGGGAACAAGGTCGCGCATGCCTTTGCCGCTAGTGGACATTCACTGGTTCTGCTCAGCAGCAATCAGAATAAATTGGATGCATTATCCCGCGAACTAAATCTGCCAACTGAGCGTCTCTTTGCCTCAGTGGTCGATCTGCGGGATGCAGAAGCGGTGCGCGCGACAGCCGAGGCGGTTTCCGCTAAATTCGATGGAGTCCACGGCCTCATCCATCTCGTTGGTGGCTGGGTCGGTGGAAAGACTGTTGTTGAAGCAAGTGCTGAAGATTTGGATTTCATGCTCCGTCAGCACGTGTGGACGACATTCCATTTATTCCAATCCTTTACGCCGCAGCTTATGAAGAATGGATGGGGCCGCGTGCTGATCGTCTCCGCTTCCACAGTGCCGAACCCGCCAGGGAAGACTGGGATTTATACTGCTGCAAAAGCCGCGCAGGAAAATCTGGTTTTGACCCTGGCTGCCGAATTAAAAGAGAGCGGCATCACAGCGAACATTATTCAAGTCCGCGCGATTGACACGGACGCCACGCGCAAAGGCACCGGCACAACACCTGATGAGATCGTCGCGGCGATGATGTATCTCTTTTCAGAGGAAGCGTCGAAAATAAATGGGGCGAGGATACCGATCTATTAAAAAGAAGACCTCTGATTGCAGAGGCCTCTTCTTGCTTCTTACTTATTTCTTTGATTACGGCTCGCTGATCTTGATCCAATCCATCTCAATCAGAATGGGCAGCACATTGAATGATGAGACGGAGACACCCACCAGTCCGGAACGGAGCCCATATCTCCTTTCGGCAATGGAGATCACCTCGTCGCCGTTGATGTGCAAGGTGAGTTCATCGTCTTCGCAGGTAATGCCATATTCGTTGACCGCCATGCCTTGATTGATGGCGTTGGCACCACCGTTTGCCACCTGGTTATATCGAATGTCGCCATTACTTAATACTTCAGCATAGAGGATGTCGTACAAACCATTGTTGGCAATGTTGAATTCGTACCAGCCAATGTCTGCATCATAGCGGCAGATCAGGCTGATCGAGTTATTATTCCTGCCCCGGTTATCAGCGCTCACTTCCAGCCGAACATCATCGTAGTCAAAGGCGTTGTAGAACATGTAATAGTATACATATTCACTATCAAAATCCCAGATAAGCTTTCCACCTTCAGCTTCCACCGTAACTTTGTCCGGGTCCGCATCATTAGAACCGGTTACGGTCAAAACGTCCCAGTCGCTGGAAAGCGGGTTATCAAACTCCTCGTCAAAAAACTGCTGCGCCTGCGGAGCCGGTGGTTCGGTTGGCGGAGGCGGCTCAGTGGGAGGCACAGCCGTGGGTTCGGGCGGCGCTTCCGTGGGAATGACCTGCACCGGTTCCTGGGTGGGAGGCGGTGGCTGCGTGGGGTCTGCTCCTCCAAGAGCGGAGCAAGCCAATCCTACAAGCAAAACGAATGCTGCAAAAAAGAATACAGGACGTAAGGGTTTCATAGATTCTCCTTTGGTTGTATTTGCCGCACAGTATAGCACTGGAATGCTGAAATGCAATGCTTTTTGGTTACACGTTTCCGACAAACATAATCTGCTTCTTGACTTTTTGTGATAGATTCACTCGCATTATGCCCATTCCTGCCATTCTTCTTCTTCTTGCGTCCGCCTCCCTGCATGCGCTCTGGAATCTGCTCCTCAAACGGTCCCAGGAAAAATACATCGCCATGGGCTGGCAGGTGATCATCAGCGGTGTTATCGCATTTTTTCTGCTACTGTTTACCGGACTGCCGCCGCGCTCCATGTGGTTGTTCGCCCTGATCAGCATGGCGCTGGAGGCGGTGTACTTCATACTGCTCTCGAATGCATACAGCGACCATGATTTTTCACTGATCTACCCCATCGCGCGCGGGACCGCGCCGGCTTTCCTGATGCTGTGGTCCGTTTTGTTTCTCGAGGAAAAGCTCAGTTTGGGCGGCATACTCGGGGTCAGCATGATCGTGTGCGGAATGGTCATTATCGGCGCGACGAGCCTGATCCAAAACCGTGGGAGCAGGCTGCATCTCAAAGGAGTGGCTGTCGCTTTGGCGGTGGCTTTGATCATTTCCCTCTATACACTGATCGATGGGACTGCCGTCAAGAACGGTCCCCCGCTTCCCTATGCTTTGACCATGTTCATGTTTGTCCCGGTGCTGACCACCACGTACAACCTGCGCCGCTTCGGGTGGCAACAGTTCGCCGCAGCGTGGAAGGGACCGCGCATCCCACTTATCCTCACAGCTGTGCTGGGGGTGGTCGCGTACCTGCTTGCCCTTATTGCCTATTCGTTCGCCCCTTTAAGTTATTCAGGCGCGATCCGCGAGGTGAGCGTGGTCATCGGCGCGTTCCTGGGCTGGCAATTCCTGGAGGAACCGATGGGTGGTACGCGTGTGCTTGGCTCCGTCACCATTTTTGCAGGGATACTGGTTATCGCCATATTTGGATGACAAAAGAGTGGTTTGATATTTTATAGAAGACTCAATATCCACACGATCAAGGGCGCTATCGCAAGCCCTGGCAGCATGTTTCCCACACGTATTTTCTTGATTTCCAGCAAACTAGAGATTGCCAACCCCAACAGAATAACTCCGCCGGTAGCGGTCAGCTCATTCAGCATGGAGGGTGTCACAATGGCATCCAACTGCCCGGCTAACAGGCTGATCCCGCCCTGGTAGATGAGGATAATGATCGTCGAGAACATCACACCGACGCCAAGTGTGGATGCAAAAGCCATCGCTCCAAAACCATCCAGCACAGATTTAACTGCCAGCAGGTTGTAATCGCCGGTCAAGCCATCCTGGATGGAGCCCAGGATCGCCATCGGACCCACGCAAAAGAGCAGGGACGCCGTCAGGAAGCCGCGCACAAACTTGTTCGAGCCGTCGTCTTCTTCACGTGAAAATTTCCGTTCCAGAAATTCGCCTAATTTATGCAAGCCGTCTTCGATCCGCCACCACTCGCCCAGCAGCGTGCCGATCAGAAGTGCACCCAAAACGATCAGAGGATTTTCTGTTTTCAGGAACATCTGCAATCCCATCGCGCCGGTAAATAGTCCCATGCCCGCGATGATGGTCTCTTTTAATTTGTCGGGAATGCGCGCGCCAAAGATCAAGCCGATGACACCGCCGATCAGAACCGTTGCAATGTTGAGAAGTGTGCCAGTCATATAAAATCCAAATCAGCCACAGAGACACAGAGCCGCGGAGATTTTAATTTCTCTGTGACTCTGTGGCTCAGTAGCAAAGCATGTTGTTATTCTTTTGCCAATGTCGTCTTATTCCCCGCCGCTTTATTTTCCAATAATTCCAAAACAAAACACAAAGACGATAAACGGTTGAGATAGCGCTGCAGGTCGGGGTTCTTGATTTCCTCCGCATCGAACAACTCCACCACTCGGCGTTCTGCTCGGCGGATGATCCCGCGCGCCAGGGAAAGCGCCGCCCCCGCGACCGAATCGCCCGGGAGTATAAATTCCTTCGGCATCTCCACCAGCTTGCTCAACTCATCGGTTTGTTCTTCGAGCCAGGTCACGCGCGCTGCGTCGATGAAGTGGAATTTCTCGGCGTTTTCGGGCGTCGCCGCGACCTCTGCCATCAGCTTGTACAGGTCGCGCTGCGCTTCGAGCAGGATCCCGCCAGAGTGTGGGTCGCGGCATTGTGCGCGCGCCAAGCCCAAAGCGGCGGTTGATTCGTCCAGTGTGCCCACCGCTTCGATACGGGCATGATACTTCGCGACGCGTCCCTCGCCGAGCAAATTGGTCGTCCCGTCGTCGCCTTTGGATGTGTAAAAGCTCATGCAGTCATTATAACCAAAGTGTCGCTTACCCACAGGGTCGCTTCGCTTACCCACAGGGTCGCTTCGCTTATAATCGGATGATGCTTAAGCCTTATCACATGGAAATGATGCATCTTGCATTGGATGATAAATTTAGTCCGCAGGCGTTGGAACAAATCATCGGAGCAAGTGTGAATCAGGATCGTCTGCGCGGGCAGATCGGTCACGATGAGTATCACTTCGATAACAATGCCTTTGAAAAATCCTACGCGTACATGGAGGAACAGCGCGCGCTGACGGTCTCATCGCTCATGGCAAATGACACGCCGTCGGCGTGGTCTGCTTTTGGAAGGCTGACTCACACCGCCCAGGATTTTTACGCCCACAGCAACTACATTGACCTGTGGCTCGCCTGTCAGCCGGATGGTGCGCTCCCGACGCCGTCCGAAGTTGATCCGCTTGACCCGGACCTGATCCATACCCGCGCGTTGCGCTCCGGCAAGGTGTATCTGCTTGAGTTATTGACTTTTATCCCCATACTGAAACCGCTGGTGATACCGTCCTTGCCGCGCGACGCCCACGGTTGGATGAACCTCGACTCGCCCGAACGTGGACCAAACTTCAAGTACGCTTTTCAAGCCGCGGTCAAACGGACGAAAATTGAGTTCGAGATAACAACAAAGAACTTGCCGCATGATTTGTTTGTGTTATTTGTGGATAAGTGAGCAGGCAAATTGGTCGGTGGTCATCGCGGGTTCGACAGTGTGATGAAATTTTCGGCTGGATTACCGCAAAAACGATAGAGACTCTTAATAACCAACGCGCCTCATACAGGGTTAGCTAAATAAAAACAGGTAAACAAGCACATAACTTGTTTACCTGTTTTCTTGTCCACCTGTTTACCTCTACAACTTCTCCAACTCATCCACCATGCGGCTGAGCACATCAAAGCCGCCCTGCCAGAACTTCGCCGAGCGGATGTCAATACCCGCATCGGCAAGGATTCTCTCCGGGGCTTCCGACCCGCCCGCCGACAGGATCTTGAGATACTTCGGCTTGAACGATTCGCCTTCCGCTTTGAACTGCTGATAGAGCGAGAACACCAGCAATTGACCAAACGCATACGCGTACACATAGAACGGAGTGTGGTAAATGTGCGGGATGGAAACCCACTCCCATTTGAACTCGTCGCTTAATTCTACGGAATCGCCGAACTGTTCCTTCAGGTATTCCATGTATGCAGCAGATAGCTCGTCCGTGGAAGCGTTCTTTTGGACCATCGCATGCGCGTCGCGTTCGAACATCGCAAAATAGATCTGGCGCAGAATGGTGGCGAATGCATCGTCCATTTGCTTGAACAGAATATCGCGGCGCACGGCTTCGTCGGTCTCTTCGGCGAGCAGCTTTTCGGTGAGCATCATCTCGCCGAACGTGGACGCGGTCTCCGCCAGCGGCAACGACGAATGGAAGGTGAACGTGCTGTGATTTGATGCCAGCATGGCATGGATGGCATGTCCGAGCTCGTGCGCCAGTGTTGCCACGTCGCGGGCGCGGCCGGTGTAGTTCATGAGCACATACGGCGTATCCTCCGGGTTGATCGAGGCACAGAACGCGCCGCCCTGTTTCCCTTTGCGGATCTCGCTATCGAGATGGTCCTGGTCGAAGACGCGCTGCGCCAGTTCGCCCACCCGCGGCTCGAACGCGCTGAACGATTCCAAAACCATTCTCGCCGCCTCGCCAAACTCGAAGGCTTTATCCGATTTCGCCACGGGCGCATAGATGTCATAGCGGCGGAGTTTCTCCATTCCGACATGTCTGGCTTTCATCTTGAAGTAACGCTGGAAGATCTTGGAATTTTTCTTCGTCACTTCCATCAAGACGTTCACGGCTTCATCCGGGATATCATTCGCAAGGTTACGAACAGACATCGGGCTGCTGAACTTGCGCATGATGATGTTCTCATTGTGCCAGTCACGGGCGCGGGTCTGGTACATCTGCCCGAGGACAGGACCATCCTCGCCGTAGACGCGATACAGTTCCTGGTAGGCACGCGCTCGCAAGTCGGGGTCCGACCCCTGCATATAAGGCTGCAGCTGGGCGCGGGTCAACTCCTTCGCTTCGCCGTTTAGCTGCAGTTTGAAGACATAGCGATTCGTGACCGCATCATATAAATTGATCAGCGCGCTGGAGCCGGTCACATCCTTGAGATTGATTACCTTTTCTTCGGCCTCGCTCAGTGTATACGGCTTGAATTGGCGTATTGCTTCGAGATAATAGCGGTAATCCCCGGAGGCGTTCATCAAGCGTTCGGCGTTGGCTTCATCCAGATCCTTCCACCATAGATTAAAGAATAGCGTGCGGTTCTGGATCTCGGCGACGAACTGTTGGACGCGTCCCATCAGGCTTTGCGCGTTCTGGTCCTGTGTATCGGCGGCAAAGGACAGCCCGGCGAATGCATACATCTTATTCACAATGCGTGTGGCTTCTTCCGAGGCACGCACAACATCGAGGAACGTCTCGGCATCCATATCCGCGTTGAGTTTACCGCGCACGCCTTCAAACGACGCGACCTGTTCCTCCAGGTTATCGAACGCGCCCTGCAGTTCCGGGCTGTCGAAGCCGGGGAAGAGTTCGCCAAGGTCCCATTTTTTGACTGCATAAGTGTTTACCGAGTAGGCCATGATTCAAGTTCTCCTTTGGAGTTTTTTTACCACAAAGTCAAATGCTTTCGTACCGACAAAATATGTGTTTGTAGATGTATTTTTACAGGCTCGACCGGATGTGAACAATGTCGCCGTCTTTGACGAGATACTCCTTGCCTTCGAGTCGCAGCTTGCCTTTGGACTTCGCTTCGTTCATCCCGCCAAGACTGATGAGCTCGTCATAAGCCACCACCTCCGCCCGGACAAACCCGCGCTGCAGATCGGTGTGGATCTCACCGGCGGATTCCTGCGCGGTGGCGCCGCGCTTCGTCTCCCAGGCACGCACCTCATCCTCGCCAACCGTGAAGAATGACTGCACCTGGAGCAGGTCGTACGAGAGACGGATCATCTTGTTCAAGCTCAGTTCTTCGATGCCGTATTCCTGCATGAAGACCGCGGCGTCTTCCGGCGAGAGCTGCGCGATCTCCATTTCGAGCTTGCCCTGCAGCGCCACGGAGGGTGTTTCAAATTCCCAGACGGGTGCGATCTGCCCCTCGCCCATGTTGAAAACGATCAACACCGGTTTGCGCGTGAGCAGTCCGAAGCTGGAAAGGATTTTACTCTCCTCCGCTGAGACTTCCACCTTCCGCAGAGGGGTATTCTCGGAGAGCACCTCGCGCAGGCGTTGAAACATTGAGGTCTGGCGTTCGTTGTCCACTTTATCGGTGCCGCCTTTTTTGCGTTCTTCAGTCAATCGCTCGAGTTTGCGTTCCACCGCGATCAGGTCATTCAAAAGCAATTCGCTGAGCATCACATCCGCGTCACGCGCGGGATCGATGCTCCCCATCGTGTGCAGGACACTGTCATCCGCAAAGCCGCGTACGACCAGGATAAATCCATCCATCTGGGTGAGCTGGTTCAGCAGTTGACCGGAGATGCCGCTTTTGGCGGAACCAGTTTCCAGCCCCGCGATATCGGCATAGGTCACTTTGGCGTAGATCGTCTTCTTCGGCTTGAACATCTCCGAGAGTTTGGTCACGCGCGGATCGGGGACATCCACAACCGCGGTATGGACTTCGAAGCGTCCTGCCGAAGCAGTGGTGGGTGTATCTCCGCGTGTCAATGCGTTGAAAATAGTAGTCTTTCCAGATTGAGGCAATCCTATGATTCCAAGTTTCATCTTGACCTTCGTGTTGGGAGTGGTATACTTTGGGGCGCAAAATTAGCCGAAGTGGCGGAATAGGCAGACGCGCACGACTCAAAATCGTGTTCCCTACGGGAATGAGGGTTCGATTCCCTCCTTCGGCACACGGATTATACCCCACAGGTAAAACATCCTTCCAGTTAGGGAGGATGTTTCGGTTAATCGTGCGCTTTTTATTGGGAAGACATCAGATTGTTTTCCGGATCCTGCACCATAGAATGAAACTAATCCACATGATTAGCGTAATCATATATACTAGATTTGCGAAACGGCCGTGTTGCATTTGGAGATGAGAGATGAAGCTTTATATAATCTTCGCGTTCATTGATTTGACGATCTTAATAGCCTATCCCTTCGTTTTCATCGCAGGAAAAGTGCGCCAACTCTCAAAATTTAAGAGATAATAGCGGTACATTCTGTGCGTGACAATGAGCTGTCACATTCCATGACATGGAGGTCCGCTATGCCATCAATGAATGATATTCTGGGCGTTATCATGGGAGGCGGCAAGGGGTCGCGGCTGCATCCCCTGACCAAGATGCGTTCCAAACCTGCCGTGCCGATCGCGGGGAAATATCGCCTCATTGATATTCCCATCAGCAACTGCATCAATTCGGGGATCTACCGCGTTGCGATCCTGACGCAGTTCAACTCTGTTTCGCTCCACCGGCACATTTCCCAGGCGTATAACTTCGACGTGTTCCACACCGGCTGGGTCCAGATCTGGGCGGCGGAGCAAACCCCCCAGAGCGCGGACTGGTATCAGGGCACAGCAGATGCGGTCCGCAAACAATTGTTTGAGATCCAGGCCACGGGTGCGGAATATGTGCTGATCCTGGCGGGAGACCATCTCTACCGCATGGATTACTCCGCGATGGCGGAATACCACTGGGAGAAAAACGCCGATATCACGGTGGCAGTCCAGCCCGTCGCGAAGAGCGAAGCATCCCGCCTGGGGATCTTAAAGCGCGAAGCAGATGGACAGATCTCCGCGTTTGTCGAAAAGCCCAGGGATCCCGAAGTCCAAAACCGGTTTGTGAGCCGCGATGACCCGGAGCGACCCCTGCTCGGTTCCATGGGAATTTATATGTTCAAAACCAGGGTTTTGACTGACTTGCTCATGTATCATTTAAGGCATGATGATTTCGGCGGCGAGATCATTCCGGAATCGATCAGTTCTCACGATGTCCATGGCTTTGACTTCGATGGCTATTGGGAGGATATTGGAACCATCCGCTCGTTCTATGAAACCAATCTGCAATTGACCAGCGCAAACCCGCCGTTCAATTTTTATGACCCGCACTCGCCGATCTATACTCATGCGCGCTTTCTTCCCGGCTCAATCGTGGAAGACAGTGGGTTGAAGGATGTCCTGATCGCAGAAGGCTGCCGCGTCCGCAAAGCAGAGATCACCCATTCGATCGTGGGTATTCGTAGTCAGATCGCGGAGGGAACAGTCATCAAAGATAGTATTCTGATGGGCGCGGATTACTATAATGTTGAAAAGCCGCGTGGCAGCCTTCCCATTGGCATTGGCAGGAACTGTCATATTGAAGGTGCGATCCTGGATAAGAATGTGCGGATTGGCGACGATGTGATCATCCGGCCGTTCCCGCGCGATCAAGATATCGAAAGCGAGCTTTATTTTGTGCGGGATGGGATTGTGGTGATTGCAAAAGATACAGAGATCCCCACGGGCACGAAGATCGCGCCCGCGTGATAGATGCGCGATAGCGCAGATGATAACAAGCATATTTATCAGGCACTTGCCTTGACATTCTCCTGGCAGAAGAATACACTGGATGTCGGTTGGGGAGTAGCCATGGCGCCAAAGGCGCCATCGGGTGGTCGTCAAGACATGGCCGCCAGCAGACCATCGGCGACTCGAAGCGCAGTAAAGAGCGTTCGGCGAGACCATCACGAAGGTGCGTGGTGGTCTCGTTTTAATTCGTCAGATCATTCGCTCCAATATTGATTTAGGAGATATTTGCATGACCCTTGAAAAGAACGGCAACGACGAAACTGCTGCGGAGCAGCAAGCGCACCAGGAATGGCACACGCTCAAGGTGGAAGAGGTCTTCAAGCGCCTTGGAACACAGGAAGAGGGTTTAAACCCGGATGTGGCGGCTCAACGGCTTGCCCAGTACGGTCTCAATGAATTGCAAGCCGCCCGCCATATTTCCCCCTGGGAAATATTGTTCGAACAGTTCAAGAATGTTCTGATCATTATCCTGCTCATCGCAACTGTACTTTCAGCATTTCTTGGCGAAGGCGTGGATGCCATTGCGATCGCCGTCATCGTGTTGTTCGCGGTCGGGTTGGGATTTGTACAGGAGTATCGTGCGGAGCGGGCCATCGAAGCATTGCGCCAGATGGCCGCGCCCACTGCGGCTGTCTTGCGGAATGGCGAGGAGGAGGAAATTCCGGCGCGCGAAGTGGTCCCGGGGGATATGATAATTCTGCGCGCAGGTGACAAGATTCCTGCAGATGCGCGCTTGATCGAATCCATCAACCTGCAAGTGGAGGAGGCGGCGCTCACCGGGGAATCGTTGCCAGTGGAAAAACACATCCAGCCGATCACGAACGGAGCTCTGGCTGTGGGCGATCGCAAGAACATGATCTATGGTGGCACAGCAGTCACCTATGGACGAGGGCGCGCGCTCGCGACAGCCACCGGCATGGGGACGGAATTTGGGAAGATCGCCCAGATGCTGCATACCGTGGAAACCGGCAGGACACCTTTGCAGGAAAATCTGGACAAAGTCGGTAACATGCTGGCACGCGCCGCTTTCATCATTGTGGCGGTCATCGTTGGTTTCGGTCTGTTCCGCGGGCAGCCTTTTATCGAGATGATCCTTTTCGGGATCGCGCTCGCGGTGGCAGTCGTCCCTGAGGCGTTGCCGGCTGTTGTGACCATCTCCCTGGCCATCGGGGTGCAGCGCATGGTCAAACGCAATGCGCTGGTACGGCGCCTGCCTGCCGTGGAGACGTTGGGAAGTACAACCGTCATTTGCTCCGATAAAACAGGCACGCTCACCAAGGATGAAATGACGGTGCGGAAAATATACCTCCTGGGAGAGGTGCTGAATGTTTCCGGTGCAGGATACGAACCGCACGGTCAGTTTTCACGCAATGGCACGACGGTCGAACCTTCGGACTCCCTGAAACGCCTGTTACGCGGAGCGACACTGGCTTCCGATGCACATATCGTTCATGGAGAGACCGAGAACCGCTGGCATGTAAAAGGCGACCCGACCGAGGGCGCGCTGGTGGTGGCTGCAGGCAAAGCCGGGCTCAGGAAGATAGACCTGGATAAGACTTACCCGCGCGTCAACGAAATCCCGTTTACATCCGAGACCAAGCGCATGACCACGCTTCATAAAATGGATGGCAAAGTTGTGGCTTTTTCGAAAGGCGCGCCGGAACTCATCATCGATTCGTGTACAAAACAGTGGACGCCAGAAGGTGAAAGGGCTCTCGATCCAGAAAGCAGGGAACAAATCCTTGAAGTTGCACGCCAGATGGCAAGCGAGGCATTGCGCGTATTAGCGGTGGCAACCCGCTCCGATGTCCACATCGAGATCGCAGAACAGGAAATGACCTTTCTCGGATTGCTGGGAATGATAGACCCGCCGCGTCCCGAGGCAAAGAAGGCTATTCAAACCTGCGAAAAGGCCGGTATCAAAGTAGTAATGATCACGGGTGATCATCCCCTGACAGCACAGGCTGTGGCACGTGAACTCGGCTTGCTCAAAAACGGCCGCATAGTGACAGGTGCTGAATTGGAAGCGATGAGCGAGGAGACTTTTGAACGGGAGGTGGAGAGCATTGAAGCCTACGCACGGGTATCGCCTGCACACAAGTTGCGGGTGGTGACTGCTTTCCAAAATAACGGACACATTGTCGCCATGACCGGCGACGGCGTCAATGACGCGCCCGCCCTCAAAAAGGCCGACATCGGCATCGCCATGGGGATTACCGGCACAGACGTAACGAAGGAAGCTGCTGCCATGACACTCACCGATGACAACTTCGCTTCCATTGTCGCGGCAGTGGAGGAGGGGCGCGGGATTTTTGGCAATATCAAGAAGTACCTCATGTACCTGCTGTCCTCCAATATTGGGGAAATTCTGCTCATGGCTGCAGCCACCCTGCTAGGCATGCCTCTGCCGCTTGCAACCGTTCAAATCCTTTACATCAACCTGGCCACCGATGGGTTGCCCGCCCTGGCGCTGTCGCTGGATCCACCCGAACCGGATCTGATGCAGCGCTCGCCGCGCGATCCCCGCGTTGGCATTTTCACCCGGCCCGTGGTGATCCTCATGGTGATGGGCGGTGTCTGGCTGGCGTTTATCAACCTGCTTCTATTTTCATGGGCATTGAGCACAGGTCGCAGCCCGGAGGAAGCGCGTACAATGACCTTCGTTTCGGTGGTGCTCTTTGAGTTCTTCAAAGCCTACAACTTTCGCTCCGACCACAACTCCGTTTTTCAAAAACCGTTTGCCAACAAGTGGCTAAACCTGGCAATTGTCTGGGAGCTCATCCTGTTGAGTCTGATCGTGTACGTGCCCTTCCTGCACACAGTTTTTGGGACCTTCAGCCTCCCGCTGGTGGATTGGATTATCATCATCGCCCTGGCTGTCACTGTTGTGCCTGTGCTTGAGCTGGGTAAGTGGATGGAACGACGAGGCTGGTTCGGAAAGTATATGTAATCCTGAAGGACAATATTGCCCCCAAGCAGAAAACGGGTTACGTGACAGTCACGTAACCCGTAGTTCTTTAAATTGAAAGGATTTGCGGTGAATGGGAGATATGCCCAGCCGCTCCAGCGCGAGACGATGTGCCTGCGTGCCGTACCCTTTATGTTTCCCAAGCTCATAGCCTTGATAGTGCAGATCCAGCTCACGCATTAATTCATCGCGCCCGGTCTTTGCCAGCACGGAGGCAGCCGCAATGCTCAGACAAAGCCTATCGCCTTTCACAAGCGCAGTCTGTGACAGATCAAGTTGAGGAAGTTCGAGCCGAAAGTCCGTGAGGAGATATTGAGGGGGAAGTGAAAGGTTGTTCAGCGCTCGCAATGCAGCTAGTCTTGTAGCACAGACGATCCCCTGTGAATCAATTTCGCCAGCAGAGGCAAAGGCGACGCTCCACGTCAACGCGACCTCTTTGATGCGCGGCGCAAGCGATTCGCGCTCCATGGGAGTCATCTGCTTGGAATCGCGCACTCCAGTCAAAGTCCGGGAAAGAAGCGTTTTATTATTCGGCAGGATCACCGCGCCAACGGCGACGGGTCCAGCCAGTGCGCCGCGTCCCGCTTCATCCAATCCTGCTACATGAAGCAGTCCGCTGCGCCAGAACTGTGATTCAAAGAAAGTATCGGGATTAATCCGCATCACGGTACAGTCCTCGCCAGGCGTTGGCATGGATGCG
>DATKED010000098.1:0-13790 GCA_035512375.1 Anaerolineales bacterium | reverse complement strand
TCCCTGTTATCCTGGCGGGCTTTTTCGGCGGTACCTTCATCGACCGGCTTGGTTACAAACGAACAAGCATCATCTCCGATCTCGCCAGCGGGGTGACCACTGCCATGATCCCGTTGCTTTATTTCACAGTGGGATTGGAGTTCTGGCAGTTGATGGTCCTTGTCTTCCTCGGCGCGCTGCTGGACGCGCCGGGAGGGACAGCCCGCCACGCGCTGTTGCCGGAGCTGGCCGAGCAGGCAGGGATGCCGATCGAACGCGCCACCTCCCTGACGCACGTCATCGAACGGGGAGCGCGGCTCGTCGGCGCGCCGCTGGCGGGTCTGCTGATCGGGGTCATCGGTACGGCCAACGTCCTGTGGCTCGACGCGGCGTCGTTCTTCGTCTCGGCAGGCATCATCTGGTTTTTGGTTCCCCGGATTACCACGGCGCGACAAAAGGAGCAGGGCTCAGGGGATTACTTTGGCGAGCTCAGGGAAGGACTGCGGTTCATCGCGCACGACAAGTTGATCCTGTCCATCGTGGTCATGGTCATGCTGACGAATTTCCTCGATGCGATTTTTGGCGGCGTCCTGCAGCCCGTTTACGTAAAGGAAGTCTACGGCAGTGCGTTGAACCTGGGATTGCTTATCTCCGCCAACGGCGGCGGCGCGGTCATCGGCGGCTTGATCTTCGCCGCGATCGGACATCGCCTGCCGCGGCACACAACATTTGTGGGCGCTTTTGTGTTTACCGGGTTCCGCTTCTGGGTCTACGCGCTCTATCCGCCGGTATGGATCTTGATCGTGGTCACCTTGATCACGAGCCTCGGGGCTGGACCGTTAAACCCGATCATCGGCGCGATCGAGTTCGAACGGATTCCGCCCAATATGCGCGGACGCGTCTTCGGCGCGATCACTGCAGGCGCCTGGATCGCCATGCCGCTGGGCATGCTGCTGGGTGGGGTTCTGACGGACAGGCTTGGAACGTTTGTGATGATGATCGGTCTGGCAATTGCTTTTTTGCTTACGACTCTGAGCATGGCGTTCATCCCTGCTATGAAAGAGATGAATCGAAAACCTCAAACCAGCAGCTTACTGTAAACCCTAACCAACTTTTTCTGTGCCTCGTGCCAGGTGAATTTCGTCAACGCGCGTTTGGTGGCAGAGTCAGCCAGGCGCTTTGATAGTTCAAAGTCCTTCAACAACACCAGCACCTGGCGCGCCAAATCATCGGGATCATTTGGAGAAAATAGTAACGCATCCACATCCTCACGTACGAGTTCACGCACGATGGGCATGTTCGATGCAACCAGGGGTCGCGACGACGCCATGTATTCCAGCACTTTGATCGGGCACGCGCCCTGGGTCACGTTGCGGTCATTGAGTCCGAGCGGGGCGATGCAGATATCTGATTCGGCGATCAGAGTGGGAACTTCATGATGAGGCACCGCAGGCTGGACCAACACACTTCCCTCGAGCCCCAGCCTGCGGATCTGCTTCGATAAAAGTTTTCTCTGCCTTGAACGTCCGCGCCCGACAATATGGAGTCGAACCGCTTGCTGTTCAAGGATCCTGGGAAGAGCTCGAATGACGATATCGAGTCCCTGCCAATCGGCGAGCGTGCCGAGATAAAGCAAAACGGGCACTCGGCCTTCCCGCCTTGGCAGAGGAGACGGCGAAAAGTCTGATGGGCTGACTCCGTTCGGGATCACGGTCACCAGCTTCGGGCTAAGTCCGCACGAGGCAATATACTCGCGCGTCACATTTGATGGACAGATGATCGCGTCGCTTAGGTGCAGAGTCGCAACTTCCTGTTCTTTTATTTTAGATAGCAAGCTTGAATCAATACCAGGATAGTGGTATTTGAGTTCGATTGAGGGAAGACCATTTACTTCGAAGAGCGTTTTATGGCCGAACCGCCTCTTGTTCTGCGCCACTGCAAGACCATCCCAAATGTTACGATAATGAACGACATCATATTTTGGATTAAGAGTAATATGAGTAAGGACCGCTTTTCCGAAATGCGTGGCACGCGCTAAAAAGTTTTGTGACAGATCCTGTGAGATGCGGGAGACGCGCGCACCTTCAATCGTATCTTCCGAAGGAAGCAAGCCGTCGTTCGGCGTGAGGAGATGAACGTCAAACTGGCTATTGACGAGCCCGCGAATGTTATGCAAAATATGTGTCGATGCCCCCTTCGGGCTTGGCACAACGTCGAAGGCAGTGTAGAGAACTTTTTTCATGTTATTGAAATTATAAACTCGGAGCATACATCATGGAGACTATTCTTTGCGGATCACTTATTGGAGCTGTACTGCTCTTCTTTTACCTTCTCAACACTGCACGCAAAAAGACGCCAGCTCCGACTGCGGGGAAAAAAGAATACACACCTGTCTATCTTTCGATCGCAGATGATCCAGATGCGGTGATCCAGGGCATGGATAAATTTGTGGCAGAGGTGCAGAAGACAGAATCCGTTGGCGACAAATGGCGCTGGGTCCCCATGCTCATCTTTTTTGGCGGATTGGGTTTGATGGGGATCGACGGAGTCCTGCTTCTGCTCGGGTATACATCCTTTGTATTCACGGCAGGTGGCATATTATTATGGATCGCCGCGCTGGTGATGGCAGGCAACCTGCGAAAAAGTGATTCACACGATTTCTCTCCGAGATACTCAGGTACGAAGCAAATCCTGCACACGCTCCGTGACGATCTCAAGCCTGTGTCAACTTTTCTCGGGCACCTCGATCTGACAGGCGCGATGCTCGACACAAAAGTGGCGCGCGAGTCAAAAGACACACGGGACCGGACTACGCAATATTTCCGCGATGAATGGCTGGCATTGAAAGCAAAACTGTATGATGGAAACATCCTGCGCGTGTCCGCCATCCAAAAATCAAAGAAACGAAAATCCTACTGGAAGCGCAGCCGCATCAGCGGCAAGATGAAAATGAAGCCGGAAAAATACAAAGGGGCCGCACAATATCTCAAGGTTCGCATTGCAGTAAATCCCGAGTTGTATCAGATCGTTCCAAATAAAGAGTTCAGGCAGGGTATCAATTTCGGTAAGTACACCATTGCGCAACTGAACACGGAGGGTGGGATTATTGACATCACCGCCCATTCCCCGTTTGAAGAAGTCGAGTCCGAACATATTCTTAGCTTCCTCCATTCAGCTTATTCACTCCTGCAAAGAAAGGCTGCGTAAATGAATCGCAAAATCATTCCCTTCGTTGTTGCAATTGTTTTGATTTGTCTCGTTATGGCAGTTGCCGCAGTATTATCATTCAGCGGCGCGGTGACCGCCCAAAAGTTTGGCAGCGATGTTGCCTGGTCTCAGTCATACGGAACCGCCGAAAGCATGAAAGTCATCAACGTGATGGGCGACGGACAGGATGAACTTTTTATCCAGAACACCGAAAACGTGAGCGTCTATGATGGCAATGGAGCGATCATGCTCAGCCTCGATTATCAATCTCCAAAAACCACGCTGGGTGACGTGAACGGCGATGGCATGGAGGACATTATCGTTTTCTACGTTGGCACAGGCATGTCGGTGGATGTGATCATCAATGGACAGGCAAAGACTCTGGCGACATCGTTAAACATCGGGTTTCCCGCACGCGTGGCACTCATCAGGTTCGCCTCAGGACCGCAAATCGTTTTGGGCGATTCGAGTGGCAGTCTCCTGGCTTTGACCC
Source organism: Anaerolineales bacterium (assembly GCA_035512375.1). Lineage (GTDB taxonomy): Bacteria > Chloroflexota > Anaerolineae > Anaerolineales > Villigracilaceae > Defluviilinea. The sequence continues at coordinate 10,111 of DATKED010000098.1, read as the reverse complement.
TCGAGGGCGAACCGTTATGGACATCTACATTGGGGGGCAGCGAAGTGCGCGGCATGGACGATGCACGGATCAACGGACAGCCTCATCTTGCCACTGCCACCAATGATGGAAACATTGCCGTGTATGACTCACAGGGAAATCAAATCTGGTCTCACACGCAGGAACAGCTGCGCCGTCTGCGCGCCTTCGACTTGAACAGCGATGGCAACAGTGAGATCATCACAGGCGGGGAATACGGTGCCTTCTTCATCTACAGCGCAGCGGATGGCAGTACGCTTTTCAATACCACGCTTGGACAAGCTGTCAGTGAAGTGCGCGAAGTGGAGTTGAACGGTGACCCCTCTTCACGCGAGATCGTCGCTGGTGGGAAAGATGGCGGCGTATGGGCTTTTTCCAGCAGCGGTGACAAGCTCTGGAGCGGATCGCTTTCCGATAAAGTAAACGAAATTTCAGGCATTGACATCGATGGCGACGGAAAACAGGAAGCCGTGATCGGCGCAGAAAGTGGCGAGATCGCCATCTTCACTGAGAATGGTTCACGCAGTAATTTATCAACGCATGATACCGCCATCACCCGCATCGATGTTGGCAGACTGGGAACGGAACGCTATGTTGTCATTGCGGATGGGAACGAAGTGCAAGTAGAGAAGATCAGTTTCAATTCGATCCCCGGGTTTCAATATACCCCTTTGATCGTCGGCGTGATCGTTTCGGCGATTATCCTCGTGATCGCCGCCATCCTGGCTTCCATCCCGAAAAAGCCGGAAATGAAGGTGTCCTTCCAAAACACAAGCCGCGAATCGCTCGAAGCCCAGCGGCGCATGTTGAAGGAGTCCATTGCAGATGTGGAGCGTTTACGCCAATCAGGCGAGGTAACCGGCGATGCGTATCTGGCGCGGCTGAAACGCCTGCGCGCGGACCTGGCTGAGAACGAAACCGCGTTCAAGGCGCAGGGTTACCCCATCAAAGTGGAGACCATCCCGTGCCCGAACTGTGGAGGTACGCTTGAGTTGGGAATGGATAAATGCGAATACTGCGGACAGGTATTGTTGTCGTGACTTCGTTCGACCTGTAGTTTAACTGCGGACCGAACGCAAGAGTAACAAAAGCGCGTTCCCGCCAAAGGCATGGAACGCGTTTTTATCTGTTCAAGCAAATGTCATGTTAAGCGCAGCGAAGCATCCTACTGAACACTGAATTCCGCGGTCTGCGCAAGCGTGCCGTTCATATACAAGTCAACTTTGTATTGACCAGCCGGCCAGCCATCATCATTTGATAGCTGGAAATAGATCGTCCCGGTAAATGTTTCTTCAGTGATATCCAGGGTCTGTGTCTGAAATTCAAGGTTCGGTTCTGTATCTGCGGCGTTGACGGCAGTCCATCTGGCTTCAACCTGCGTGCCCTGAGGAGCATTCGCAAGATCTGCTACGGCATAGAACACATCGGTGGAGGAAAAAGTCGTGGTTACATTTTCTCCATCCTCATCAAAGGCCATGCGCAGATCAGATAGACCTAATTCCGTATTTCCTACGGCACACGCTAAAGATGAAACCACCAACGACAACACAGCGAACAGAATCACATATTTATTTCTCATTTAATTCTCCTTTAAATTATTCGATCTCGATATAAATCCGCTTGTTGATTGCACCTTTACTCTTGTAATCAACAACACGGATGCCACCCACCTCGTTTGTATTGCGGACGTGCGTCCCACCGTCGGCTTGCAGGTCCAGACCTACGATTTCAACTGTCCGCACTTGCATGATGCTCTCGGGTAAGAGGTTGATCTTGGTGCGAATCAGATCTGGGATTTGAAATGCCTCGTCGCGCGGCAATATCTGGACTCTGATCTCGCGCGCCTGAGCCACTTCTTTGTTAATCGATGCTTCGATCTCACGCACCAGCTCTCCGCGCATCGTTTCGAACTCGAAATCCAGCCGTCCCTTCCCCGGTTCCATGTCCCCGCCCGTGACCAGGGCGCCGTGGTCGCGGAACACTGTCCCACACAGCACGTGCAGCGCGGTATGGGTGCGCATCAACTCATATCGCCGCGCCCAGTCCAGGGTCCCGCCGGAAGCGGCACCAACAGAGGGCAACGGCAGATCGCCGCCAAGAAGGTGCAGTATATCCCCTCCCTGCTTCTTCACTTTATCAACAGGATAGATCACGCCTTCGACGGTCAACGTTCCAAAATCACAGGGCTGCCCTCCCCCGCCCGGATAAAAAGCAGTCTGGTCCAAAATGACTGCGCGCTCTGCCAACAAAACAGAAGTGATGTTTGCGTCGAATTCCTGCAAATAACTATCGATTTGGTATAACAGTTCCGTCATAACATCTCCATAATTGAAGTGTACTAGCATTACTTGAATCAGCCAATAGGGTAACTTTGATTTATTTACTGGAGGCAGAGATGAACCCAAAAGCTATTGTGATTGATGGAAAGACCTATAACAGCGTCAACGAAATGCCAGCGGTTTGGTACTTTTTCCTTCGTTGATTAGATGGCATGGTTAACGATTTTTGATTTGCAGCAAGTTGCCTGGAGACAAATCATATGATATGACTTCCATCGGCATTCAGATTAGCGTTTGATTAGAAGGTTACAACCCACTTGACTTTGATTTTGAATTTCTGTATAGTAATCTGGATACGAGAGTAAATGGCACGGCTGCCCACCGGCACGCGTGCCTTTTCTTTGTCTGTACATATCCCACCTTTATCTTAAGGAGCACCAATGATCCAGGTCAATGGTCTCACCAAGGACTACGGCGCGCGCCGCGCTATTGACAATCTCACCTTCGACGCAGAACAGGGAGAAATTGTCGGCTTTCTAGGACCAAACGGCGCAGGCAAAACCACCACAATGAGAATCCTTACCGGTTATATGCCACCCACGGACGGAACCGCAACGGTGGCCGGTTATGATGTGGTTGAGGAATCACTTGAGGTCCGCAAGCGTGTTGGTTATCTACCGGAAACTGTCCCTCTTTATAATGATATGACTGCGCTTGAGTATCTCAAGTTTATGGCGAGCCTGCGGCGCATCCCTGACCCTGAGGAGCGCGCCTACGAAACGCTGGAGGGTGTTAACTTAAAAGATCGCGCTGACAGTTATATTGGGACCTTTTCAAAGGGAATGCGTCAGCGTGTGGGGCTGGCACAGGCATTGATCCATCGTCCGGAGGTTTTGATTTTGGACGAGCCTACCATCGGCCTCGACCCCGCGCAGGTTGTGGAAATGCGGAACGTTATCCGCGAGATCGGCAAAGACCGCACGGTTCTGCTATCCACACATATTCTTTCGGAAGCACAACAGATCTGCGACCGTGTGCTGATCATCAATAAAGGCAAGATCGTGACGGAAGACACGCCTGAAAATCTACAATCCCGCCTTGTGGGAGCACAACGCGTCGTGCTGCGCGTGCGCGGCGATTCGGATGGCTTGACCAATAAGATCGCCAAGGTCAAAGGCGTCCGCGCAGTAGAGCCAAAATCTGATGGCTCTGTCGAATTTGAATTTGGCGCGGGAGAAGATACCCGACCACAGGTGGCAAAAGCTGTCGTTCAGGCAGGCTACGAACTCCTTGAAATGCGGCCAGTCGGATTGAGTCTGGAGGAGATCTTCCTCGAACTCACCCGCGACAATGCTGCTGAAAAGAAATCTTGATGAGGCATCTATGAGAAACATTTGGATCATTGCAAAGCGCGAATTCGACCATTACTTTATCAGCCCGATTGCTTACGTGGTGGCATTTATGATCCTGCTTACTGTTGGGATCATCTTCGCCATCAATATTTTGTACTTTATTCAAAATGCCTTTCAAACCTTCGGTCAGGTCCCGGACATATCACCGATCACAGGGGCTTTTGGATTCCTGCTGGTCTTATCCATTCCTGCCATTACGATGAGACTGATCGCCGACGAAGCGCGGATGGGAACGTTGGAACTGCTCCTCACCGCTCCAATCCGTGACTTTGAGCTGGTGGCCGGTAAATGGCTGGGCGGCTTCCTTTTCATATTGACCGTTCTGGCTGTGACGCTGGTTTACCCCCTCATTCTCAACAATCTCGTCTCCCCCGGCATTGACCAGCAGCTGGTGATGTCATCCTATCTCGGTGTGATTCTGGTGGCTGCGTCTTTTCTCGCTTTGGGTGTTGGCATCTCAGCAGTCTTCACGAATCAGGTCGCGGCTTTCTTCGTGACCCTAAGTACATTTATATTCCTGTGGTGGCTGATCGGTTTTCCTGCGCAGCTTCTTCAGGGAACGGCCGGTGAAGTATTTCGATACCTGGACATGAAGACCCACTTCTACGAAGCGTTGAACGTCGGTAGTATCAATTTATCTAACCTTGTTTATTTCTTCAGCCTGATCGCCCTGGGCTTATTCATCGGGACAACCGCTGTCGAAACTCGGAGATGGCGCTAATGAATGACAAGAAGAATCAATCCGCTGCGCGCAACGGCAAGGTGTCCATCGTCGCGCTGATCTTCGCTATCCTGGCTTGTATCGCCACATTTTTCCTCGGTATCACGCGCGGACTTCTATCCATGCAGGTATTCACTGGACTGCAGGTAGAAGACGTTAATCGATATCTGATCGTCAGCGCCGGGCTGATCATACTGGGTCTTGCTGTGTATGCCATTATGGAACCGGACCGTGTCCGCCGCTTCTTTACGGGCAGGCAAGCCCGCTATGGCAGCAACGCCCTTGTAATGTCGATCGCGTTCCTGGGCATCCTGATCGTCGGGAATGTGCTTGCCTACCAGAATCCGGTTCCCATTGCAGACCTGACAGAGGACAAGGTCAATACACTTTCAGCGGAACTGTCAGCCGCATTGGAAACGCTTCCGGAAAAAGTGACCGCTACAGGTTTCTTCTCACAGAATAGCAGCACAGAATCAACAGATCAGCTTCTGAGCAACATCAAAGCCAACAGCAATGGAAAATTCGATTATCAGTTCATCAACCCGGACCGTGATCCTCAAGCCGCGATCAACGCGGGCATCACCGGCGATGGAAAGATCCTGCTGCAAATGGGCGATCGCAAGGAGATCGTTGCATTCGCCAGTGAAACGGAAATTCTCAAGGGCATGCTTCGCCTCCTCAACCCGGGCAGCGATGTGGTTTACTTCCTGACCGGTCACGGTGAGCGCGATATCGAACAGCCCGGCGAAGCGTCCATGACGCGGGCAAAAGCCACGCTTGAAAGCAAAAACTATAGAGTTCAGACCCTGAATCTTCTGGTTGAAAATCAAATCCCGGAGGATGCCAGCCTGATCGTGATCGCCGGTCCCCTGCAGCCGGTCTCGGAAAATGAAGTAAGCCTCCTCAAGGATTTTCTCGCCACAGGCGGTTCATTGATTGTCATGCAAGACCCAACCGCTCTCACTGAGTTTGGCGAAGAAAGCGATCCACTGGCGGATATGCTTGCACAGGACTGGGGTATTACCTTCAACAACGATATTGTGATCGATCTCAACAGCCCCCAACCGACAACTGCCGCGGCCGCCTACTATGATACGGTACATCCAGTCACAGTCAATATGAATAACCTCGTTGCTTTCTTCCCATTCACGCGCAGTCTCACGATGGCAGGTTCGACAGAACAGGCACTGCTCACTCCGCTGGTCCAAACGAATGAACGGTCCTGGGGAGAAACTGATTTTCAGAGTCTTACACAGGGCGGCAGCCAGGTGGGGCTTGACCCAACTGAAGTTCAAGGTCCACTCACCCTCGCCGTTGCTGGTGAAAACACAACCACTGGCGGACGCGTGGTTGTGTTTGGTACATCCAGTTTCGCGGTGGATCAAATCTTCGATGCGTATGGCAACGGCGATATGTTCGTCAACTCGGTGGATTGGTCTGCAGAGCAGGAAGACCTCACCAACATCACACCCAGGACGCCCACTGAACGCACGTTCAACATTCCCGGTCAATTCCAATGGATCGCAATTTTGCTCGGTTCTGTGTTCGTTATCCCAGGATTGGTGGTGTTGGCAGGGGTATCTACGTGGCTGACACGCCGGCGACAGGGATAACGTATGATTCGGCGCTCCACTGTCATCTATATAATCCTCCTCCTTGTGTTGGCTGGGACATACTATTACCTGAATAATCGCGAACAACCAGCGGATATAGATGTAACCTTGGAGCCTGGCTCCGAAGTCGCGCCAGCGTATCTCTTTACTGCGGATGAAGGAACGCCATCCAGCATTCGGATTGAGTCGAAGTCGGGAGAGATGGTCGAAGTTGCGCGTGACGCGGATGACGGCTGGACGTTTATGCAGCCCATCGAAGCCATAGCGGAGCCGGGAGCTACGGAAGCGGCAGCAAGTCAGGTAACAACAATACGCATTCTGGATACCATCCCGGATATCGATCCAAAGATCATAGGGTTGGAAGTCCCCGAATATGTTCTCACCATAAAGTTCACAGGTGGAGGGGAACGAACCGTTGACATTGGTGTTATCACCCCAACAGAAAGCGGCTATTATGTTCGCGATGCGGCAGGGACGATTGTCATCGTAAGCAGGAATGCAATCGACTCTTTGCTGGGACTCCTGACGAACCCACCTTATCTGGAGACACCAACGCCCGCTCTCGCGACGCCTGAGGCTGGTTCGGCCTTGAGTGAAACGGCCACCCTTCAGCCGTAGTGTTTTTAATATTGTACTCACATTACGAAACGGCAATGAAATGAGTATTGAAATTCGGTCAAAAAAAGTGTATTCTGATACTAAAAAGAATTGGATCTGTAGCGAATGGATGTAGACAAAATTTTGATGGTTGATGAAGAGGAAGAATTTTCTGCAATCGCCCGGCTTGTCGAACTGGGCCGCCAAAAAGGCTATATCACGCTCGATGATATATTGCATTTCTTCCCTGAAGCCGAGCAGGACGTGGAACAACTCGAAGAAGCGTTTTCGGCTCTGTTAAGCGCGGGTATCCCCTTCATGGAGGATACCGCTACCGTGGAACCAACTGAAGATGAACTGGTGGCTGTAGAGGCGACTGAGGCAGAGCCCGAAGTGGATCTGTCACTCGATGACTACCTGGCAAATATTGATACCGACGATACGATTGGTCTATACCTCAAGGAAGTCAGTCGCGTGCCGTTATTGACCGCGGACGAGGAAGTTAAGCTTGCTCAACGCATTGAGCGCGGACGAATGTCCCGTGAAGAACTGGCAAAGGGCAATGCCAGCCCGCGTCGCCGTTCTGAACTACGCAAACTGATCGAAGATGGTTGGGCAGCTCGTGAGCATTTGATTACCGCAAACTCCCGCCTGGTCATCTCGGTTGCAAAGAAGTATATGGGACGCGGTGTTCCTTTCCTGGATTTGATCCAGGAAGGCAACATCGGCTTGATCCGCGCGACCAAGAAGTTTGATTACCGCCGTGGGCATAAATTCTCCACGTATGCAACATGGTGGATCCGTCAGGCTGTGACGCGTGCCATTGCCGACCAGGGACGCACCATCCGGGTGCCGGTGCACATGGGCGACCAGATCAACAAACTGCTGCGCGTTCAGCACCAGTTGACACAGCGTCTCGGGCGCGAGCCCAGCGTGGAAGAACTCGCGGCGGCACTCGACGTCCCACCGAAAAAGGTTGAGAACATGATCCAGGTTGCGCGGCGTCCGCTTTCGCTGGAAACGCCAACCGACGATGAAGAAGATTCGGTGCTCGGCGATTTTATCGAAGACGATGAGGCGCCCCCGCCCGATGACACCGCAACCTATAACTTGTTGAAGGAACATCTCGGCGAAGTGCTGAACGGTTTGCCCCCGCGCGAAGTCCGTATCCTCCAACTGCGCTACGGCTTGCTAGATGGCCAGGCTTATACGCTCGAAGAAGTGGGTCGCAAGATGGGCGTGACCCGTGAGCGTGTCCGCCAGATCGAAGCGCAGGCATTGAGTCGTCTGCGCCACCCGTCAATCCGGCGCAAGCTGCGCGATTATCTAGGTGAGTAAAGTCAAGGAGCGACACCGAAAGGTGCCGCTCTTTTTTCTTTAACAGCAAAGGTAACCAAACCAGCATCTTGTTTTTCGGTACTTCATTATTCCGAACAGTTTTGTAATTAATGCAATGGGCGGGAGTTGGTAAAATTCACCAATGCAGGAACGAACCCTCCATACGAAAATCACAGCGATTCTTATCCTTGCCCTTTTCGTCCGTCTGCTGGGGATCGTGTCGCGCCCTATCTGGTATGACGAGGCATTTTCTATCCTTTTTGCGGAAAAGGGATTGGGTGCCATGCTCCAGGGAACACTTACTACTTTTAGTGGAAATGCTGCTGAAGAGCATCCCCTTGGATATTACACACTACTCTGGATATGGATGAAGGCTTTCGGGGAATCAATCGTTGCAGCCCGGTCATTGTCGATTATCGCAGGATTGGTTTCGGTGTACCTGGTCTATCTGATTGCCTGGGAAGCACTATCAAGCACCCGGGTTGCGCGTCTGGGCATGCTCTTTGCAGCCCTGGCTCCGTTTCAGATCCATTATGCCCAGGAAATTCGGATGTATTCGTTTCTCGGCATGTGGCTGCTGCTTGCAACATATACCTATCAACGCGGCTCGAAAACCGGGAAGTTGGGTTGGTGGGCTATTTTTTCCGTGTCCGCGGCACTCGCGCAGTACACACACAATCTCGCCGCCTTTTACCTGATTGCACTCGCACTTTTGCCGCTCCTTCAAAAGGATTGGATGACCTTGCGTGCAGTTGCGTTTTCTGGGGTGAGTTCTCTGATCCTGTACGCTCCCTGGCTATTTCAACTTCCCGCCCAATTCTCCAAAGTTCAAAATGCCTATTGGATAGAACGTCCTGATACAAGCAATTTACTCACGCTGTTGGTAGTCTACATCACCAATACTCCATTGCCTCCCCAACTGCTGGCTGGAGTGCTAGCAATGGCATTGATCATTTTTACCATTGGTATTCTCCAAACCGTGAGGCTTGCGAGTCAATCAGGCGTAAAAGATGGATTCTGGCTCCTTTATCTTTCGTTCGCACCGCCGCTTTTCCTGTTTTTGTTTTCACAATGGAGACCTGTGTATGTAGAAAGAGCTCTGCTTCCCTCGGGGGCGGTATTCTGCATCTGGCTTGCCTGGTTCATGACAAAAACCAACCTCCCCCGTATTGCTCAATACGCTCTGGTCGGCTTACTGGGTGTTGCATCGGCACTGGGGATTTACCAGCACGTCACATATCACGATTTCCCTTATGGACCCTTCAAAGAACTGGATCTGTCCTTGCGGCAGCGGCTCGAACCCGAAGATGTCATTGTCCATTCCAACAAACTCAGCCTGCTCCCAGCCATGTTCTTCGACCGCGGGCTTTCACAACTGTTTATTGGCGATCAGCCGGGTAGCGGCACGGATACGCTGGCACCTGCCACTCAACAAATTCTAAGAATTAATACAGAAACAGACATCCTATCTGCAGTAAGCGACGCCAAACGTATTTGGTATATTATCTATGACCGATCCATCGCAGAGTATCAAGCCGCCGGGTACAATACCCACCCGGATATCGAATACCTGGACTCACAATTCAATCTGGAATCAAAAGAAAACTGGGACGGACTGCAAGTGCTTCTTTATACAAAGGAACCATGATGATCGGCAACAAGAAAGACTTCCTTTGGATCCTTGCTGTATCCATACTAATTCTAATCTGGAGTTCCATCCCCACGTGGGCTGGCTATCAGGCAGAGACGCAGGAACTTCGCTTTCGAGGCATTTATTATGATAGCCAGGACTACGCCGTCCATATTGCCACCATGGAATCAGGGAGACAGGGCGAATGGGCGTATCAGTTTCGTTTTACGGCAGAACAGCACACCCCCGCTTATATTCGATTGTTTTATATTGTTTTGGGCCATCTCCGCAAACTGTTTGGATTAGATCCCGAGGTTGCTTTTCAGCTGGCGCGCTGGGCACTAGGCTTTGTTGCACTTTTCGCGTTATACCGGCTGATGCAGCGAGTCTTTCCCAAGCTCTTTTGGGCACGGGCTGCCTTCATGCTTGCCGCCCTCGGATCAGGGTTGGGCTGGCTGCAGCTTATCTTCAACTGGACTTCCAGCAGGATCACGCCAATTGAC
>DATKED010000097.1:0-5515 GCA_035512375.1 Anaerolineales bacterium | reverse complement strand
CTATGCAGGATGTTACGGACCGACCCGATGTTTCGCCGTACTCCTATTTTGATTGTTTCCGCCCTGGATGACACCGATAGCAGAATCGTGGCGATTGGCGCAGGCGCAAATGATTATCTTGTAAAACCTTTTCGGATCAATGACCTCATTTCCAGAGTAAAAAAGCTGCTCGGAGAGTGAGCCCACAACGCTTTACAATGAGTCCTCACCGGCTGTTGCAGCGGTAAGGTCTGGTGTCAGCTGGTGGGATTTTTACAGCCTATTTATAATCTCGAACATGGGCTCGTTGTACTCTGCAGGTTCCTCCATCGTTTGAGGAACCTTTTTGATTTGTCTTGACTTTCACTCCCATTTAGATATAATCCGTGTGACCATTTTTACGGTTTTGGTCACAGAGAGGCTAATTCGTGCCAAAGGCATTTTCAGAACATGAGAAGGAGACTATCCGCGCACAGATGCGCGAGAAGGCGAAAAAGCTCTTCGAGAAACAGGGTCTCAAAAAGACCAGTGTCGATGAGCTGGCACAGGCTGTCGGAATTTCCAAGGGAGCGTTCTATCTCTTCTATGAATCCAAAGAAGAACTGTTCCTGGAAATCTTGGAAGGACTCGAGGCTGACTTTCGCACCCGCCTTTTTGATTTTTCGATCAAACCGGGGCGCAATGCACGCAGGCTCCTTGCCAAATTACTCAAGGATGTTTTGCTGACATGGGATGAGTATCCCCTGCTCAAGAACTTCGGTATGACTGAGTATGAATATCTGGCACGGAAGCTGCCCCGCCGGCGAATTCAGGCTCACGCCGATCGCGATGACAAGTTTGTGGACGAATTTATCAAAAGGATTAAACAGGAGGGGATTACTGTCAAGGCTTCCCCGCGTGTCATTTCGAACTTAATGAAGAGCCTGTTTTTTGTCAGCCTGCACCGGGATGATCTTAGTACAGATGCGTACATGGAATCGATGGAGATTCTAGCAGACCTGATTGCCCGTTACATTACAGAAGGCGCATGATGGAATTTGCAGTCGAAACCAACGGACTATCAAAATTTTACGGCGTTGTTCGCGCAGTTGACTCAGTGAACCTGCGCGTCAAGCAGGGCGAGATCTACGGTTTTCTCGGCCTCAACGGCGCGGGCAAAACGACGACCATCCGCGCACTGCTGGGCATGGTCCGCCCGAGCGAGGGAAATGTCAAAGTGTTGGATCAGGCTGTCGGGCCGACTGGGCATGGACCGTGGGCACGAGTCGGGCATCTCGTGGAGAGCCCCTCCGCTTATCCTGAGTTATCTGTCCGTGAAAACCTGGAAATTGCCAGACGCCTGCACGGGATGTCGGATTCACGTGCGACCTCACGTGCCATTGAACAACTTACGCTCGGTTCCTATGCGGACCGAAAAGCGGGTACGCTTTCGACGGGCAATCTTCAAAGACTTGGGCTTGCGCGCATTATTGCACGAACCCGAACTATTGATCCTCGACGAACCCGCCAACGGACTTGATCCTGCGGGCGTTGTTGAAATTCGAGAGTTGCTGGCCACGCTGGCACAAGAAAAGGGAGTGACCATCTTTATGTCGAGTCACATACTCACGGAGGTGGATCGACTCGCAACACGCATCGGCATTATCCACATGGGACGGTTGATCGAAGAGCTGGATACGGAGGCACTCGAAAAGCTGCGTTCCAAACGACTCGAAATCAAGGCTCGCGACCTTGAAACTGCGCAGATCTGCCTGCAAGGCGCCGGCTACAAATTCACTTTGACGGATGAAACGATCATCATTGAAGATGAACATGCGATCGAGCACCCGGATCATATTGCACAGATTATGGTCGATGCAGGCACACCACCAATGAGGCTTGCGATTGAGCAACAAAACCTTGAGGACCACTTTCTGCAACTGACGGGAGGTTCCAAGTGAACGGGTTTTTTCCTTCACTATGGGCGGAGGCACTTAAAATGCGCCGCTCCAAAGTTCCGCTCTTCACTGCCATTGGCTTTTCAATCGCGCCCATGATGGGAGGCTTGTTCATGGTCATTTTGAAAGATCCTGAGGCTGCACGTTCTATGGGTCTGATCACCGCGAAGGCTCAACTTGTGGCAGGCGTGGCGGACTGGCCGACGTTCTTCGGCATCCTGGCGCAAGCGGTCGCAGTTGGCGGCGCGATCCTGTTCGCCATTGTCACCGCATGGGTTTTCGGACGCGAGTTTTCGGACCGAACCGCAAAAGAACTGCTGGCATTGCCAACCTCACGTGAAGCCATTGTCGCTGCAAAGTTTGTTGTGATCGTGGTGTGGACCTTTGCATTGACTGTCCTCATCTTCTTAATCGGTCTGGTGGTGGGGAATCTCGTTGTGATCCCTGGCTGGTCGGAGGAGTTGCTTCTCAGCGCGGGTGTTGACGTACTGGGCGCGGCCGCCCTGACCATTACATTACTACCGTTTGTGGCGCTCTTAGCGGGCATCGGTCGAGGTGACCTGCTTCCGTTGGGCTGGACGATTTTGACAGTTGTCCTGGCACAAATCGCGGCGATCACCGGCTGGGGTGATTGGTTCCCATGGTCAGTACCTGCCCTGTTCAGCGGAGCCGCGGGTCCGCGCGCTGAACTAATGGGAATGTACAGTTATATAATTGTGATTCTTGCCAGCCTGGTTGGGCTCTCTGCGACATTCTATTGGTGGCGGAACGCGGATCAAACTCGATAAAACGATGTATGTCATCCTTTGGGAATACGAAGTAAAAGCAGATCGCCTGGCTGAGTTTGAAGAAATCTATGCAGCAAACGGCGCATGGACGAAACTATTCAAAAAAAGCACAGGCTTTCACAATACAGAATTACTACGCAACGAAAACTATCACCATCGCTACATCACCATTGACCGCTGGGCTTCGTCCGGAGATTATGAATCATTTCGCTTGCAATGGAAAACTGAATACAAGAGGCTGGATTCACAATGCGAGGGCCTGACAGAGCAGGAAACTCTATTGGGCCAGTGGGAATCGATTTTTCTTGAGACACGGTAAACTTCAAGTATGTCACCCCTTGGTGAAGTTGCCGCGCTCTTCCTCAAGCTTGGATTTATTGCCCTCGGCGGACCAGCTGCACACATCTCCATCTTTCATATTCGTAGCTGCGAGCCGACAGTGAAACCTAGAGATTCAGCCGCCAGCGCATCCTAGAAACAAAAGCAGCAAATCACCGACAGTGCATCGTAGAGATAATTGGCGGAACTGTGCGACTTCCTGACATCAGAAATGTATTCAGATTTTATCTGCCTTTTCACTATAGTTGCTTTGTGTGACAACCGTCCTCAGTTTTCAAACGGAGGCAACTATGGACAACGAACTGTCGGATCGCCAGCAAGCGATCAAATTGCGTTTGGCAGGCCGATCCGTCGAAGAGATCTGTCGGATCGTAGGGCACGGCCCAGCCTGGTTTCACATGTGGTGGCGTCGGTATCGAAGCTTGGGCCCCAACGGACTGTTCGATCTGACGCGCTCCAACGTGCAACCTCGGAGGATCTCGGCGGAACTCGAACGGACGATCGTCGGAATTCGGCAAAGACTGGCTTCCCAGGCACACCCGGGCACACGTTACAGCCTCATTGGGGCCAGTTCCATTCTAGCCGAACTTCAGATCTTGCACATCCGTCCTTTGCCCAGTGCACGCACCATCGAGCGTGTTCTGGAGCGCAACGGCGAAACGGTTCCGAAGGTGCGCCTGGCACCTTACCTGGCTCGCAACACCTATCCCAAACCGCAGGCCAACTTCTCCAATCAACTGCACCAAGTCGATGCGGTCGGTCCGATCTATCTCAAAGGCAACCGGCAACGGTACTACATTTTCACCTGCAAAGACATCTACGATGGCGCTGTCTGCCTGCGAATCTACCGTTCGCGCAAAATGGAGGTCATTTTGGACTTCCTGGGCGAGTGCTGGAAAAACCTCGGCCTGCCCGAGCAAGTCCAGTTCGACAATGCCCGCGAGATCGTGGGCTGGGGTCCGGCGGCCCGCTACCTGTCGCGGGTTCTGCGCTTGTGCCTGCGTTTCGGGGTCGAAGTACTTTTGATCCCACCTGGCCGTCCACAGCACAATGGCAGTGTCGAACATTTCCATGGCTGATTTCAACCGCGATTGTTTCAGCGCCATTACTCTCAGGTCAGTGCACTCAAACGCGAACTGCTGCGCCTGCAGGAGACGGTCAACCATCAGCATGTTCAGTCGCGGATTGGCGGTCTGACCCCAGCGCAACATCGCAGACGCACCAAGATCCGCAAGCTGCCGCCCGCCTATCTTGTTCCCACCGAACCCCTGAACATTGCGGCAGGATACATCACCTTCTTCCGACAGGTCACGGCTCATGGAAATATCCATCTGCTCAGCCAGACCTTCTATGTTGGCAAACGGGTGAAAGGAGAATATGTTAAAGTTCGGCTCGATACAAAACGTGCCCACCTCACTGTCTATCGTCAAGGTCGCATCTTCAAGCGTTGGCCTTACCCATTCTTGAAGAAGTAACCGTCATTGCTGTATCCACGAGTGGCGGTTGTCACATACTTCCATCTCTACGATGCACTGGCGGTACTGTCAATATTCACTCATCTCTATGATGCACTGTCGGCTCGCACGTAGCAATATCGAATCCACTCATTCCGAAGATTCGAAACTCAAACTGGGCGAGCAGTCTGCTGGACGGTGTCAACGCCTCCTCTCTTGGGCTGATGGCTGCAGTGACTGTCCAACTGGCAACTTCCTCGCTGACAGATGTCTTTACGGTTATCATTGCAGCCATTCCATGGATCCTGTTCCTACGGTACAAAGTCAACTCAACCTGGCTTATTGCGGGAGGAGCAATTGCCGGCTTTCTTTTTTCATTAATCCGCTAAAATCATGGACATTATGCCCATCTCCTCCACCTACTCAAAATGCCATACAATCACAAAAGAATCCATTGACGAAAACGGACACGTCAACAACGTGGCTTATGTTCAATGGATGCAGGACATCGCCATTGAACACTACGAATCCATTGGCGGGATCGAAGCACAAGGGAACGATGCAACGTGGGTCGTCCGCGAACACAAAATCGAGTATTTGCTGCCTGCATTTGCAGGTGAAGAGATCGAGATTCAAACATGGGTGGAAAACGTTCAGCGGGTGAGGTCCCTGCGTAAATACGAATTTGTTCGCAAATCAGATGGCAGAGTCCTGGTCAAAGGGGAGACGAATTGGGTCTTTGTGGATGCAAGAACAGGAAGACCGCTTCCCATCCCTGAGAAAGTATCCAAAGTATTCGTTAGCGTGCCAAAGAACTAATCCCTCACTTATATTGGAACAGACCCGTGCAGTCCTCCCCCGCTGCAAAAACACGTAACCCTATCCCACTCTACTCGCTTTTCATAGCGAACGCCATCTCCCTGGTTGGCAACGTGATCACGATGATCGCCATTCCCTGGTTTGTACTCCAGACCACGGGCAGTGCAACGCAGACGGGCATTACCGGCTTCTTCACGAT
>DATKED010000096.1:0-4293 GCA_035512375.1 Anaerolineales bacterium | reverse complement strand
TGCGACAGTCGGTGGTAAATTAATGATCTTCCCCAAAGTGGAGTACAACTCACTTTTCTAGTGTCATTGCGAGGAGAGCCGCAGGCTCGACGAAGCAATCTCCTGTTTTCATCCATGAAACCAGTTTCCATCATCACTCCCTCCTACAATCAGGTGAAATACCTCGAGCAGACGATCCAGTCCGTGCTCGGGCAGGAGTATCCGAATATCGAATACATTGTCATCGACGGCGGATCCACGGATGATTCGGAAAAGGTCATCCGGAAATATATGGACCGTCTGGCATATTGGATCTCTGAAAAAGATTCGGGCCAGGCGGAAGCCATCAATAAGGGATTTCTGCGCGCCCGGGGGAATATTGTTGCCTGGTTGAATTCGGACGATTATTATTTTCCGGACACAATCTCATCGGTTGTTCAGGTCTTTGATGAAAATCCGGAAGTAGTGATGATCTACGGCGATATGCTGGCGGTGGATGAAAACGGTCAGACTATCAACGCCTTGAAATACAAGCAATTGTCGTTACAGGATTTGTTATGTTTTCAGATCATTGGCCAGCCAAGTGTGTTCATTCGCCGTGACGTGTTGGAAAAAACCGGCAGGCTCGATACCACGTTCCACTTTCTGCTCGACCATCACTTGTGGATTCGAATCGCTCAACACGGAAAAATCCTGCATGTGCCGCATATCTGGTCCGCGGCGCGGTATCATGCGGAGGCGAAGAACCGCGCGAAAGCCGCGGAGTTCGGCCGCGAAGCCTTCCGCATTTTGGAGTGGGCGAAGAGTCAGCCCGGGTTGGGTGAGGCAGTCTCCGGCGTGGAACGACGCGCCCGCGCTTCCGCTTTCCGTGTGGATGCGCGCTATCTGCTCGATGGCAGTCAACCTGCATCTGCGTTAAAGTCGTGGATGCGGGCATTGATCATTCATCCGCCGACGGCGCTGGCACGGTTGAATATTTTTGTCTCTGTTCTGTTGGATTTGATAGGGCTTAATTTCGCACGTTCTGCGTTGCTATCGTGGCGGTCAAAGCGATTGAAAGATTCGAGATCCTAACCGCGATATTTTCTGGTGAGAGTTGTATACTTGGGCACACCCTGAGAATCATCCACCTGGGAAGGTATGTTATACTGATTCGCGAGATTTAATGAGGTTAAGAGAGAATGAGTTTGGAGAATGACAATGTGCAACAGGGTGACCCGGAAGTTTTACAAAAAAATTTTGACTGGGTATCATCACTGTTTTTTCTTGGGGTGTTGAGCGCATGTGTGCCATTGACGGTGTATGCCTATTTGGGGTCTTTTTCCCGGTATCTCGCTGACGATTATTGCGCTTCCACGTATTTATTCACATCCCAAAACATAGTTGAAGCCACCTTGCGGGCATATTCGTTATGGGCGAATAGTTATTCGCGGTTGATGTTTTCTCAAATAATCGAATTAGGCGGAGTTAATGGAATTCGGCTGATGGCGGGCGTCGAGATCCTGGTTTGGACGCTTCTGCTCACATGGATGTTATTTGAGCTTGGAAAACTCCTTCGTATTCAAGTACCGAAGAGTGGATACGCATGGTTGGCTTGCATGGCAATTGCTTTGAGCCTGTACCAGACCTCGGCTTTATATCAAATTCTCTACTGGCGTACAGGACTCATTCCATATTCGCTGCCTCTCTTATGGTTTGTGGGGATTGCGGTGTATTTCCTTAGGTATGTTGGAAAGCCGTATGAGAAGTCACGTGCGTGGCAGGCTGGGATTATTTTTGTCGTTTTGGTTTTCTTTGCCGGCGGGTTGAGCGAAACGACCTCAGGATTACAGGTGGGTGCGATGTTTGTGGCTGTTTTGCTGGTCTGGTGGACGAAGCCGATTCATCAACGCCGCGATGTACTCGCTTTTTTTATTGCCGGTTTGATCACTTCGGTGGCTGCCATCTCGATCATGGCAGCGTCGCCGGGAACCTCGAATCGCTTGAATCGGATTATGAACAATCCCCCGCTCTATAATCCTGTGGCATTGTCCGGTGACGTGACCCTTTATACGTCTCAATTCCTTTTGGATGTGGTTAAGTCCTATCCTTCGTTGGTTCTGGTCGCCCTGGCGCTTTCGTTTGGAATAGTATTCTTCGCACTTTCGGTCGGCAGGCAGGATCTATCCTCGATCCCAACTTCTTATTTGCGAACGGCATTGCTGGTTATCCCGGTTGTTATTTTCATTATCATCGGGTTCAGTTACGCGCCCAGCGCGTTCGTGCGGACGTTCCCGGCAGCAAGGGCGCGTTTCGCTTCCCACTTTGTATTCATGCTTGGGCTAATGATCGAAGGCGGTGTATTGGGCATTCTGGCGGCTAAAGCTCGCTCAATCATCAACCCGAACTGGGTCAGGATCGCTGTCGCGTTTCTGCTTGTAGCGTTAATCTTTCATCCGATACGTGCGACGTCGAGGGTATATGAGCTTCGATATCAATATCAAACCTTTGCTCGTCAATGGGACGTCCGTGACGCGCTCATTCGGCAGGCTATTGCAAATGGAGAGACAGATCTCGTGGTCGTGCAGTTGGATGCTCCTGGTGGAATCGGGGAATACAAGGGCAACCCAAGAGACTGGATTAACCGATGTGTTGCCAGGTTTTATGGGTTGATTTCGATCATCGCTCCCTGATTCTGTTGTATCATCCATCCATGAAGTCCAATCAAAACGATCCCCGCAGCGTGCCCATCCTCGTCACCGGCGGGCACCGCACCGGCACCACGTGGGTGGGCAAAATGCTTGCCGCCAACGGGCAGGTAGCATACATCAGCGAACCGCTGAACGTCCTGCATCGTCCCGGCGTCCTGCGGGCAAAAATGGATCGCTGGTATCAATACATCTGCGATGAAAACGAAAGCGCATATCTGACGGCGTTCGAAGAACTGCTCGACTATCGTTATCACCAGTGGGATGAAATTCGATCCATCCGATCGCTGAAGGATTTTCTGCGCATGGGGCGCGACTTCGCTATTTTCTACAACGGTCTGATGCGGGGACAGCGCGTGCTCCTCAAGGATCCGTTTGCCATTTTTTCGATACCCTGGTTTGCGAAGCGGTTTAATTTCAAAGTGGTTGTCACGGTGCGCCACCCGGCGGCGTTTGCGAGCAGTCTCAAACGGCTCGGCTGGAACTTCGATTTTAAAGACCTCCTGGATCAACCTTTGCTGATGCGCGATCATCTCGAACCGTACCGGGAGCAGATGCAATCCATCAAGCAGGACGATGTGATCGGACAAGCAAGCCTGCTTTGGACGTTGATCTACCGCGCAGCTGACTCCTTCCGGAACTTGATCCCTGACCTATTAATCGTCCGCCACGAGGATCTTTCGCGCGATCCCATTCCGGGATTCCGCAGCCTGTACGAATCGCTCAGCCTTGATTTCACACCGCGCGTCGAGGAAAAGATCGTCAGCTCGAGCAGTTCCGAGAACCCCGCGGAACTTTTGCGTAAAAAGGTCCATTCGGTGAAACTCGACAGCCGCGCCAACGTGGATAATTGGAGGAAGCGCCTGACTGAGGAAGAAGCCCACCGGGTGCGCGAAATGACACAGGACGTCCTCTCCTTGTATTACCCCGAATCCATGTAGAATCCAGCTCTGCAGATGACCGATCTCCCTCTTGTTTCCATTGTCACACCTACTTTCAATCAGGCGCGCTACATCGAAGCCACAATTCAATCGGTGCTTGCGCAGGATTATCCGCGCATCGAATACATCATCATCGACGGCGGCTCGACCGATGGAACGGTGGACATCATAAGAAAATATGAGGGAAGACTCGCCTCCTGGGTCAGCGAACCGGACAAGGGTCAGACCGATGCGATCAACAAGGGATTTGCGCGGGCAAAAGGGGATATCCTTGCCTGGATCAACTCCGACGACACGTATCAGCCAGGGGCGATCGCCGCGGCTGTGCGATATTTAGAGGATCACCCTGCTGTTGGGCTGGTCTATGGTGATTGCAACTTCATCAACAAAACTGGACGCGTAATTGGGAAGTTCAACGCTGCCCAGACGGATCTGCCTCTGCTCCGCCGCGGCTATGTTCACATCCCCCAACAGGCATCATTCTTCCGCGCGGGCTTGTGGAGGCAGGTCGGTCCGCTCGACCCATCGTTTTACTTTGCGATGGATTATGATCTATGGACGCGCCTCGCAGCGCGGAGTGACATCAAATATGTGCCGCAAACCTGGGCAAACTTCCGCCTGCATACCTCCGGCAAGACCATTGTTGCCGATGACCGCTGTTGGCTCGAAATGATCCGCGTGCACTA
>DATKED010000095.1:0-9261 GCA_035512375.1 Anaerolineales bacterium | reverse complement strand
TCTCCATCCGCAGACTCGCTGAGGCCATGCTCCAACAACAGCAGGGCACAATTATCGAATTGGAAAGCTACATCCTCGGAACCGGTTACGGTCAGTAACCTGTATGGAACTGTTGCAATCTGCTCCGGCATCGTATGATATGAAAGATATGCTGGATCAATCAGAAACACAAACCCTATCGGGTATAGACATGGAGAAATTATGGTTAAAATAAAAATAAACGGAAAAGATGTACAAGTGTCGGAAGGGATGACTGTCCTGCAAGCCGCCACCGAGGCGGGCGTAACCATCCCCACCCTTTGCGATCACCCCGACTTGCATCCTTACGGCGGGTGCCGTTTATGCGTGGTGGATGTGAAGGGCTGGCGCACACCGATGGCTTCCTGCACCCTGCCGGTCAACGAAGGTATGGAAGTGGAAACACACAGCGCGGGCATCGAGAACTCACGCAAGATGATCCTGGAACTGTTCATTTCCAACTATCACGACAGCGGCTACGAAGATGGGCAGAAGCAGGAAACACAGTTCATGCATTGGGTGAAACACTATGGGCTGGATGTAAAAGCCAGCATGTCACCCAAACCGCATCGGACGGTCAACAGCGACGCGAACCCTTTCGTATGGGTGGATCTGAACAAGTGCATCCAATGCACGCGTTGTGTCCGCGCCTGCACGGACATCCAGGGACGCTTCGTGTGGAGCATGGCGGAACGCGGCTTCACCACCCATCCCGTCGCCGGTGCTGATACAGATATGCTTGACGCACGCTGCGAATCCTGCGGTGCGTGCGTTGCCTACTGCCCTACCGGCGCATTGGATAACAAGATGTCCATGGGCGCGGGCGTGCCTGACAGACTGGTGATGACCACCTGTACGTATTGCGGCGTCGGTTGTCAGTTTGAATTGAATATCAAGGACGAAAAGATCATCCGTGTGACTTCCACAGAGGACGCTCCGGTCAATGGAAATCATCTGTGCGTGAAGGGACGCTACGGGTATGATTTCGTTCATCACCCAGACCGTCTCGTGAAACCGCAGGTGAGAAGATATTTGCTGGAAGGAAAACAGAAAGATGAGATTCGAGGATTGATAGCCGAGCATCGATTATCGAATAAAGAATTATCGAGTCCCTGGGATTGGGTAGAAACCGAATGGAATACCGCTCTGGATCTCGTGGCAAAGAAATTCCGTACGATACGCGACAACAAAGGCGCGGATAAGATCGGCATTCTCACATCCGCAAAATGCCTGAACGAAGAAAACTATCTGATGAACAAACTGGCGCGGCAGGTCATAGGAACCAATAACATTGACCACTGCGCCCGTCTCTGACACTCCAGCACGGTGGCCGGTCTGGCCGCCTCCTTCGGTTCGGGTGCCATGTCCAATTCAATGGACGACGTCGCAAAATACGCGCAAGCCTTCTTTATCATCGGTTCCAATACAACCGAACAACACCCTGTCTTCGGAGCCATGATCCGCCAGGCAGTGAGACAACGCGGCGCAAAGCTGGTGGTTGCCGACCCGCGTAAGATCGATATTACTGAGTTCGCAACCTTGCACCTGCGTCAACGCCCGGGCACGGATATTGCCCTTCTCAACGGCTTGATGTACATCATCCTCGAAAAAGGATGGGAGAACAAAACCTTCATCGAGGAACGCACGGAAAACTTCGATGAATTCAAAGCAACTGTGATGGATTATCCGCCTGCGAAAGTCGCGGAGATCACAGGTGTTCCGGAAGAAAAGCTTTATGAGGCGGCGGAGATCATCGCTTCAAGCAAGCCGACAGCTGTCCTGTGGGCAATGGGCATTACGCAGCACATCGTGGGCGTGCGCAATGTGATGGATCTCGCCAACTTCCAGATGCTACTCGGCAACATGGGGATGCCCGGCGGCGGAGTCAACCCACTGCGCGGACAGAACAATGTCCAGGGTGCGTGTGACATGGGCGGTCTGCCGAACGTCTACCCGGCGTATCAACCCGTGACCAATGATGAAATTCGCGAGAAATTCCTGAAGGCATGGGGGGCGACCAGTGACAGTAAAGTTGGTCTAACGGTCACCGAGATGATTCCCGGCATTCTGGAAGATAAGATCAATGCACTTTATGTTCTCGGCGAGGATCCGGTCATGTCTGACCCGGATACGAAACACATCCGTCATTGCCTCGAGGAAATCGAGTTCCTCGTGTTGCAGGAGATCTTCCCATCAGAGACATCGGCATATGCCGATGTAATGCTGCCCGGTATTTCATTCGCTGAGAAGACCGGCACATTTACAAATACTGAACGGCGTGTACAGATGGTCAACCAGGCGATTGAGCCGCTCGGGGACGCGCGTCCCGATTGGTGGATCACGTCTGAGATCGCAAAACGCATCATCGCAGAAAACGGGAAGCAGATGGCGGAAGCACAGTATGCCGGCTGGGACTACAAAGATACTTCCGAGATCCTGTCTGAGATCAACACACTGACCCCATCCTACGGCGGCATCACGCATGAACGTTTGCTGAAAGGCGAACGCCTGCAATGGCCCTGCCCAACGCTCGATCATCCCGGCACGCCGATCCTGCACACGAAGCAATTCACACGTGGCAAAGGGAAGTTCATGCCGATTGACCATGTCCCGCCCGCTGAAAGACCCGACGACGATTACCCGATGATAATGAGCACAGGACGCGTGTTGTATCACTGGCACGGCGGACAAATGACTCGCCGCGCAAAGGGATTGATGCAAGTTTACGGTGAAGCGTTGGTGGAGTTGAACCCGCATGATGCTGAACGACTTGGTGTGAACGGGAACAAGACTCTTCGCATCTCTTCACGGCGAGGCTCCATTGAAGCTCGAGCCTGGGTCACAGACCGCGTGCCGCCTGGCATGGTATATGCAAACTTCCACTTCCCGGAGGCATCCGCGAATGAATTGACACTTGCTGCACTTGATCCTGTATCGAAGATCCCGGAATATAAAGTGACGGCAGTCAAAGTGGAATTGGTGAGCAAATAGGAGACTCCAAGGTCTGAGATTTGAAGACGAGTGGAGACTTACTTCACTCGTCTTTTGTTTGATACAATGACAGCAAACAGAGGCATAATGGTCAGACTCGTAAAAATGCAACAGGAAGATTTAGATCCCTATCTCGAACGCGGCATCCGTGAATACGCAGACGACCACGTCCGTAATGGAAATTGGTCGGCAGAAGAAGCATTGGAAAGGTCGAAAAAGGAATTTGAACAACTGCTGCCTGATGGGGTGAACTCCGTGGATCAATTCCTGTATTCGATCATTGATGAAACCGATGATAATAGGATCGGCTTGTTGTGGGCGCAGGTAAAAGATCGAAAGGCCTTCATTTACGATTTCATCATTGATGAAGCATTCCGGGGCAAGGGATATGGCAAACAGGCTTTGACCGCCATGGATGAAAAACTCAAGTCCATGGATGTTGAGTCGGTTGGATTGCATGTATTTGGGGATAACATCAGTGCCCAGGAACTATATAAGAAGGCGGGGTTTCAAATCACTGGCATTCATATGAAAAAGGTACTTAAATAGACAGGAAAACCGAATCCCCATGAATCAAAAGCATATCGCAACGGCCGCATATTATGTTGCCTTCATTCTTCTCGGACTCACTATTGCTGCCGAGGGACCGACTCTGCTTAAGCTTGCCGAACATACCTCAACTGAGCTTGACCAGATCAGCCTGATCTTCTTCTTTGGCTCCCTGGGCTATCTCCTTGGCTCGTATCTGGGCGGACGCGTCTATGATCGCATTGCCGGGCATCGATTTATGGCTGGTGTTCTCATTTTTCTTGCACTCACGGTTGCTCTGGTGCCAATTGCAACTTCCCTATGGATGCTCCTTCTTATCGTATTGACCTTGGGCATTGCCAAGGGAGCACTTGACGTGGGCTGCAACACTCTCCTGCTCTGGGTCCATAATGAAACCGTTGGTCCATTTATGAATGGATTGCATGCCTGCTTCGGACTTGGAGCCTTCATCGCACCGCTCATCGTTGCCCAGGTTATCTCAGTGACCGGTGACATTCATTGGGTCTACTGGTCTTTCGCGCTCGCTGCGTTCCCCATTGCCGCATGGATATGGAGTCTGCCAAGCCCGGCATCACGCGCTGTCCCTTCTCACCACGAAAATGCGCCGTTCCCAGTCCTACCTGTGATGATCATGGTCTTGTGCTTTACGCTTTATGTTGGCGCCGAGGTCGGTTATGGGTCATGGATCTATACCTATGCCGTCACATTAAACTTTGGAACGGAGGTTACCGCTGCATACTTGACTTCCGCTTTTTGGGGATTCTTCACTCTTGGACGTTTGCTCGGCATCTGGGTTTCGACGCGTGCGAAACCAATGACGATCCTTTTGCTGGACTTTGCGGGCTGCCTGGCCAGTCTGGGGCTGGTGATCCTCTTCAGAGAATCCAGTATTATTCTCTGGTTGGGAACCATCCTGCTCGGGATCTCTCTGGCATCCATCTTCCCCACGTTTTTGACTCTTGCCGAAGAGAGCATGCATGTCACCGGGACGATTACGGGCTGGTTCCTGGTGGGAGCCGGACTCGGCGGCATGGTTCTGCCATGGCTGATCGGACAGGCATTCGTACAAATCGGCGCCGGTGCAATGATGGGGATGATCTTCATAAATGTTATTCTTAATTTGTTGATGTTATTCATGTTTACAAGAATATCAGGAAAGCCAGGCGTGATTGCTGAAAGAACGGCAGTTGCTGATTGATCAAGGAACAGCAAGGTCATAGCTTATTTCCTGTCCGTTACTTCACTTTGGTAGAATGTTGATTATGTTCCCCTCTGCAGCGCGCCTTACCGTTTCCTTTGTGCTGATTACTTTTCTTATCTCTTCTTGTAGCAGTTCAAACCCTTCGGATCTCTATCCCACGTATGATCCATTTGCGCCGATCAACGGAACGGGTTCGGAGGTCGCGCCTGTTCCAGCCGGTGATGTGATGCAGCCACTCAGAACGCCAGCCGGGCCCGCCCCCACGCGCGCGCCGGTCTCTGTAAACATTCCTCCGCGCGACCCAAATTCATCGTCCACCACACCAACGCCTGATCTGCCTCACGCTCTCCCAACACAACGCGACTTCCTTGATCAATACACAGTCCAGTCCGGCGATACGCTTGGCATTATCGCGCAGCGATATGGGATCACGCTCGAGGCGCTGATGCAAGCCAACGGATTGAATGAAACGAGCATCCTTTCCGTCGGCATGGTCTTGCAAATCCCTCCCGTGGAGGTGGACCCCAATCCCGGGTCATCATTCAAGCTCATCCCTGATTCGGAGTTGGTCTACGGACCAGCCAGCATTCAATTTGATCTGAATTCTTTCGTTGATGAACACGGCGGTTATCTCGCAAATTATTCGCAGGATGTAAATGGGGAATACTTGAGTGGAACACAGATCATTGCCCGTGTTTCAGAAAGTTATTCGGTCAACCCGCGCTTGCTTCTTGCACTCCTCGAATACCGCAGCGGATGGGTCACCAATCCCACACCGCAAAATGTAGATTACCCGCTCGGTTTTTACGATAATTATTATGCGGGTCTTTACAGGCAGGCTACCTGGACTGCAAATAACCTGAATCGTGGCTATTACTTATGGCGTGTCAATGCGATTTCAACTTTGCCATTGAGTGACGGTTCATACGTTCCTCTCGATCCAACCATCAACGCAGGGACAGCTGCCGTGCAATATTTTCTTTCACTGTTCAACAATCGTCCGTTCTGGGATTATGATGTTAGCGCGCTTGGGTTCTTCGAAACTTACAACAAGTTCTTCGGCTATCCCTTCGACTACACCATTGCTTCCTTACTCCCTCCAAACCTGAGCCAGCCTCCGATGCAGCTACCCTTCGAAGCCGGGACCATCTGGTCTTACACCGGCGGTCCGCACGGCGGCTGGGATTCAGGTTCGGCATGGGCTGCGGTGGATTTTGCTCCGCCCGGGGAAGCCCTGGGCTGTGTGACCAGCGATGCCTGGGTTGTCGCGGTTGCCAATGGATGGATCGTCCGCGCCGAGAACGGCGCAGTGATCCAGGATCTGGATAACGATGGATATGAGCAAACAGGCTGGAACGTGTTGTACATGCATATTGAGACCAGGGACCGCGTCCAGCCCAATACTTACGTCTACGCGGGCGAGCGGATCGGACATCCCTCCTGTGAAGGCGGATTCTCGAGTGGCACACATCTCCATCTGGCACGCAAATATAACGGCGAGTGGATCTCAGCCGATGGGAATCTTCCCTTCAACCTGGATGGCTGGGTCTCAAGCGGAAACGGCATCGAATACGATGGTTACCTGACACGCGGATCCACTGTCTTTGAGGCGCTCGAGGGCAGGTTCGAAGGATTGAATCAGATTTCGAGATAATTTTATTTGGAGCGCAAGATTGCCTGACCGGCTGAGCCGTGCTCCGAATCCTCCCGACTTCGGACTCCACACATTTATACAGGTATAATTCCTGCGAACGGACTCTCTTTGTGAAACGACTGATCAGTTTCTTTATTGCCACATCATTTTTTCTGGTATCCTGCGGCGGGAATACGTCCCTGTGGGGGCAGTATGCAACGCCCACTCCGCTCGGCGGTGCTTCTCCAACTTCATCTCCTCTGCCTGCCATTGTTGCAACGCAGACACCAACAACAGCCAGTCCTTTCGTTTTTGAAGTGATAGTAACCCCCACACCTACATTTAGCGAGGCATTTGTCACCCAGGAAGCCACCTCCCCGGTTGAGAACACATCTTTATCCACAGGAAATACCCCAACTCTGTTGTATTATGCTCAAAGCGGGGACTGGCTTCCGGCAGTGGCGATCAGGTTCGGGGTGGATGTGAACGAGATCACTTCTCCGAAAATTCTCCCTGAAAAAGGCCTGCTTGATTCCGGCACGCTGCTGATCATCCCGGATACGCTCGATCGCTCCCTTCCTTTTACGCCCGCTGTGCAGTTGGTTCCCGATAACGAATTGATTTTTTCGGCGGCCGCCCTGGACTTTGATATCTCCACCTACGTGACGGATGCGGGCGGCTATCTTTCCAGCTACCGCGAGTATCTTGGCAGCACAGGCTGGATGTCTGGTGCGCGCGAAATCGAGCGGCTCGCCTACGAGAATTCCATTAACCCCCGGCTGTTACTTGCCATCCTGGATTATGAAGCGGGCTGGGTGCGCGGCAGACCGGAAAACGATTTCCGCATTGATTATCCCCTGGGCTACGAGAGCTTCAAATACAAAGGGATGTTCATGCAAATGGTCTGGGCGATCAACCAGCTTTCAACGGGATACTATGACTGGCGTGCGGGAAAATTGGTCGAACTCACTTTTCTCGATGGCAACCAACTCCGCATCGACCCGACCCTGAATGCCGGTACAGTCGCGCTCATGTATTATTTTTCCCGCATCCACACATTCAATGAATGGCTGCGCATCATGGACCAGACCAGCGGATTTCTATCCTATTATCAGAATATGTTCGGTGACCCCTGGTCGCGCGCGGATGCATTTGGTCCCATCTTTCCACCGGGCATCAGCCAGCCCGAAATGTCCCTTCCTTTCCAGACCCGCGCTTCCTGGGCGTTCACAGGCGGACCTCACGCCGCCTGGGAACATGTTGGTGCGCAAGCCGCATTGGACTTTGCGCCTGCCAGTGCAAAGACCGGTTGTCTATCTTCCGATCAGTGGATCGTTGCTTCCGCGCCAGGTCTTGTCGTCCGATCGGGCAATGGTGTAGTCGTTGTAGATATGGACGGCGATGGTTCTGAACAAACCGGCTGGAATATGCTATATTTGCACGTTGCCGCAAAGGGCCGCGTCGCAAAAGGTGTCTGGGTGGAACAGGACGATCCCATCGGGCATCCGTCCTGCGAAGGTGGCACATCCACCGGCACACACCTGCATTTCGCACGAAAATATAACGGCGAATGGATCATTGCAGATGGAGCCATTCCATTCGTATTGAGTGGCTGGACGGCCTATGCTGGCGATAAGCCCTATCAAGGAAAACTTGTCAAAGGTGATAAAGTAATCACCGCGGATCTGTATGCACAGTCACTGGCTGTGATCCTCCGCGAAAGCGATGATGAATAGTCTGGCATGAAACTGAAAATATCCTTCACGAGAGAACACAGAGGGAAAAGCTCGTCTCTGTGTTTTTTGAATCTCCTGTTGACTGCTCTTTTAATTGCGTCCTGCACGCCGAGCGGGCAGAGCGCATCAGCCCGAGTGATCGAAAACATGATCACGCCGCTCGCGCCCACACATGTCCCCGCACCGACGTCTGAACGGCCTGAGTACGCGCCCGGTGAACTGGTTGATTACACTGCACAGAACGGGGATACTCTTCCCGCGCTTGCGGCGCGCTTCAATACAACAGTGGAGGAGATCCTGGCGGCTAACCCGATCATCCCGCGCGAAGTAACCACAATGCCTCCTGGCTTGCCGATGAAAATCCCCATCTATTATCTTCCGTTGTGGGGGACTGCCTATCAAAGTATTCCGGACCATGCCTTTGTCAACGGTCCTGCCCAGATTGGGTTCAGCACATCTGCATTCGTCTCATCAACGTCTGGCTGGCTAAAACATTACCGCGTGTATGCTGGCGAAAAAATGCGCACAGGCGCTGAGGCAGTGGATTACATTGCTCAAAATTACAGCATCAGCCCACAGTTGCTCCTTGCGCTGCTTGAATACCAGAGCGGCGCGCTCTCCCAGCCACAGCCACCCACCGGAAAATACATGTTTGGCTTCCGGCGCGTGAATTACGAAACACCATATATGCAGCTCATCATCGCGGCAAATACGCTCAACAATGGATACTATAGCTGGCGCGCCGGAAAAATGACAGAGCTGGAATTACTGGACGGTTCCCTTTTCAGACCTGATCCCTGGCAAAACGCGGGATCGCTGGCGCTGCAGTATTACTTCTCCAGACTTTATTCTGCGGATCAGTACTATGCTTCCATTGGACCAGAAGGACTGGCGCGCGTCTATCAGACCTTTTTTGGCGATCCCTGGGCTAATCCTGTGATCGTTCTGCCTGGCAGCCTTCAACAGCCCGCACTGCAATTTCCTTTCGTCGCCGGTCACCTATGGGCATACACAGGCGGACCTCATACCGGCTGGGGCTCGGGTGAACCGTTTGCCGCCATCGATTTTGCTCCGGCTTCTGACACGACCGGCTGCCATATCGTTGAAACGGATCAGTATGCAACGGCAATGGC
>DATKED010000094.1:0-11422 GCA_035512375.1 Anaerolineales bacterium | reverse complement strand
CAACGTGGTGCCTGAGTCGGTCATCGCGACGCGGGAAGGGGAGATGATCCTCGACGACGAGATTCTCAAGAATGGCGATGTGGTCAAATTGATCGCGGTGATTTCGGGAGGCTGACAGTATGGGACTCAACGTCTGGAGACGTTGAGTCCGACGAAGCGAGATTTTTATGAAATGTAAAAAATGTGGAGCGAAAGCCTCTGTCAACATGCGCCAGCACAAACTGGCGTTGTGCAAGGAGCACTACCTGGAGTGGGTGCCCGAGCAGACCGAGCGCTTTATCAAGAAATATGCGATGTTCACGCACGACGAAAAAATCCTCGTCGCCGTTTCGGGTGGCAAGGATTCGCTTGCGCTGTGGGATATTCTCAACCGCCTTGGTTATCAGGCAGATGGACTTTATCTCGGGTTGGGTATCGATGGCGGAATCAATTATTCATACGAATCGCAGCGGCTCACCGGAAAATTTGCAGAGGAGCACAATCTTAAGCTTCACATCGTGGACATCGAAAAGGAATACGGACAACCCATCCCTGTGCTTTCGCAGATTTCCCACCGCGGACATGGCAAGCCGTGCTCGGTCTGTGGACTGGCGAAACGCCACGAGATGAACCGAATCGCGCGGGACCTCGGGTATGACGTGCTTGCGACGGGACACAACCTCGACGACGAGGCTGCCGTACTATTTGGGAACACGTTGTCCTGGTCGAGCGAATATCTCCTGCGTCAGGGACCTGTACTTCCTGCGTCTGATGGCTTGGCGCGCAAGGTCAAGCCTTTGTGCCGCTTCTACGAGCGCGAGATGACGGCTTATTCTGTGGCGCGCGGGATTGAATATATTTATGAAGAATGTCCCTTCGCGGAGGGTTCACAATCCATCTATTACAAGGAACTGCTCAATCAGCTTGAAACGACCCGCCCGGGTGCGAAGCTTACATTCTATTTGCGTTTCCTCGAAGCGCGAAAACGTGGTGACTTGTTTATCGAGAAAAACATGGAAAGAGCGCACCTGCATGCCTGCCCCAAATGCGGACAGCCCACTTCCACAGACGATCTGTGTTCCTTTTGCAGGATGATCGAGAAAGCACAAAGCACGGCGATCCCAGAATAGTCTCATGAAACAATACCGCTTCTTCGACCTGATCATGGCTGTCTTTGTGACGGTGCTTGTCGTGAGCAATATCGCTTCCTCAGCCAAGATCGTGGACTGGGGATTCAGCCTGTTCGGCTTACCCATGGCGTTCGACGCAGGGACGATTCTCTTCCCGATCAGCTATATTTTCGGTGATATTCTCACGGAAGTGTACGGTTACAAACGATCGCGGCGCGTCATCTGGGTTGGCTTTGCCTGCCTGGTATTGAGCGCATTCGTCTTATGGATCGTCCGCGTGATGCCCGGCGAAGCGACGTGGCAGGGCTACGCCGGAGATTCCGCGTACAATGCAATTCTGGGCGGGATGAGCACGGGTGGAATTGTGCTGGCAAGCCTGGCCGGCTACTGGACCGGAGAATTCACCAATTCGTTCATTCTGGCAAAAATGAAAGTGTTGATGAATGGACGCATGTTATGGGCGCGCACAATTGGAAGTACTATCTTTGGTCAACTTGTGGATACAGTGATGTTCGTGGTCGTCGCCTCCGCGTTCGGCATCTTCCCGTGGAGTCTGTTCCTCACGTTGGCGGTGACGAATTATTTGTTCAAGTGTGGTGTTGAAGCTCTGATGACGCCAGTTACGTACGTGGTCGTCAACGCCCTCAAGCGTGTGGAGAATGAAGATTATTACGATAGAGGCACGAACTTTAATCCATTCGTGGCCTGACATAAGGAAATCCGAATGATCTCCATTAAGAACGCAGAACATTACATTTGGGGGGAGGTTTGCGATGGCTGGCACCTGTTGAAACGCGATGACATGAGTGTGATGCAGGAACGCGTCCCTGCTGGAGGCGCGGAGGTGATGCACTATCATGCAAGAGCGCGGCAATTCTTTTATATCCTTGAAGGCGAAGGACTAATGGTTTTTGAAGACCGCGAAATCGTTTTACAAAAAGGTCAGGGACTTGAAATCCCGCCGATGGTCAAACATCAGTTCAAAAATACATCGCAGGCAGAGGTTCATTTTTTAGTGACCTCTGTCCCATCTACGTGTGGAGATCGAGTGAATTTGTGACACCAATCATTATTTCTCAACAAATTGCCCGACGCTTCGTTCTCGGCAAACAGGGACTCTGGCCCGGCCGCCGCTGGAAGGGCAAAAAAGGTACAGCGCAAGCCATTCGTGCCTGCGAAGCGGTCCAGCTCGACCCGCTGAATGTGATCGCGCGCAGCCAGGACATTGTCCTGCACAGCCGCGTGCTGGATTACAAACCTGAATATCTGTATCAGGTGGCATATAAAGAGCGTCAGTTCTTTGATTATGGCGGCTGGCTGGCGATGTATCCGATGTCTGATCTACCATATTTCCGTTTTCATATGGAAAAGCGTTTACGCGACGAATATGTAAAACACTTCGTCCCTGAACACCAGATGGTGTTGGATCACGTGCGGGCGGAGTTAAGACGCCGCGGTCCCTTGGGGAATCGCAATTTTGATGGCAGGCGCCTGGCGCTGCAGAGTTATCGCGGGCGTAAGGAAACATCTGTCGCGTTGTTCGATATGTGGCTGTCAGGTGAGTTGATGATCCATCACCGCGCAGGCTTTGCGCGCGTCTATGATTTTCGTGAGAATATCGCGCCCAAGGAATTTGATTACGTAGCAAGCGAAAAAGAGGCGGAGGAGTTCTTTGTGCGGAAAGCTGTTTCTTTTCGTGGGCTGCTGCGCGAAGCGGGGATGAGGATCAGTCTGGAGTACGATATGCGCCGCAAGTATGGGCGCGAGGAAGCGAGTCGAATTCTCAAGGGGTGGATCGAGACTGGGATCCTAAATCAGGTTCACGTCGTGGGAGGACGCGAAACCTTTCTTGTTTTGGCGGAAGATGTGCCAGTGTTGGCGTCGCTTGAAAAAGGGAAAACCCCCAGAGGCTGGAATGCCAAAGAGACGACCACACTGGAGGAAGTCACGTTCCTCGCCCCGCTGGATATCGTCAGCGCGCGGGGACGGGCGAAGAAGTTATTCGATTTTGAGTATAAGTGGGAAGTGTACACGCCCGCACATCAGCGTCGCTGGGGTTATTATGTCCTGCCGATTTTATACGGTGATGATCTGGTCGCGCGGCTCGACCCGAAACTCGACCGCACAACGATGACCCTGGAGATCAAAGGTTTTTGGCACGAAGACGACGCGCCGGTGAAGCATGTTGAGTTTGCAAATGCGCTTGCCAGGGGATTGGTCAGATTTGCTAACTTTTTAGGTGCAAAGAAAGTCATGACCAAATCAATTTGTCCAACCGGATTGCGAAAACAGGTGGAGAAAATCCTGCGCGAATCTTTATAGCCCCAATGCACTTGAGAGTATTCCAATTAAAAAGATCATCACCACTGCTGCAACGATCGCTCCGCATCCCCATCCGGCAGAGACACGCCAGCCTTGGCTGCTCGTAATTCCCGGTTCCAGCCTGCGGATGTGACGGACTGCTAGCCAGCCTGCGAACATCCCGGTAAGAAACCACGCGACGATCACAAACAGCAGAAATACCACAAGGACCAGGATAACCAGTCCGATCGCTTCCCCTATCGCACTGCCAATGATCTGCCCCACACAATCCCCGAACCCGACTCCACTGCAATCCGGGTCAGCACTCTGGACGCTGAGCGCGCCGACTGCAATCATCAGCGTAGTAATTACACCGGAAACGATCATTCCCAATGGACCGCTGATGCCCCAAATCCGAATGGTAGGTGACATATGTTTCCATGAAATGGACGGCGCGTTCTGTCGCAGGGTAAGCATTGTCAATAAGCCTGCAAGCAGACCGCCAATAAAGCCTCCGATCCCCGCACTGATGAAAATAAGAAGAAAGCATAGAAAATCATCGTTTTCCAGGTCACCCTGGCTGGCAACCAGGAAAGCAGGAAAACGAGCACAACAACCCAGATACTCCTTCTAAAGCAAAGACCTCCAAGGAATCTATCCCTCGGAGGTCTTGTTTTGCTGATTGCCAGTTGCTGAGAACTGACAGCTAAGCCGTTTCCAAATATCTCTCAATCTCATAATCCGTCACATGGATGCGGTATTCATCCCATTCCTCCCACTTGGCGCGGGAGAAGGCTTCGTAAGCAACGGGACCGAGCGCATCCACGAGGACCTTATCTTTGGCAAGTTCATTCAATGCCTCTGCCAGAGAACCAGGCAATTCCCCCACACCCATTTTCTTCCGTTCCCTGGCATCGAGATGGTACAGGTTGACATTGTTCAACGGCTTTGGTGGAGTGAGGTTGTTATCAATGCCATCCAGCGCGGCGGCGAGCATCCCCGCAAACGCCAGATACGGATTCGACGATGGATCGGGGAAGCGCAGTTCTGCACGCATCGACTTGTTGCGCCCTTCGGTGTAGCGCGGGATTCGGATCAATGCAGAGCGATTTTGCTGTGCCCAACCGATATACACAGGTGCCTCATAACCCGGTACAAGTCTTTTATACGAGTTGACCGTCGGTGCGACCAGAGCGGCAAGTCCACGGGCGTGCTTGAGTTGACCGGCAATGAATGAATAGGCGCAGCCTGAAATTCGAAATTCATCGTTCTCGTCGAAGAACAGATTGTTGCCGTCCTTATCGAAGAGGCTCTGGTGACAGTGCATGCCGGAACCATTAATGCCGAAGACAGGCTTGGGCATGAAAGAGGCGGTCAGCCCATGCTGGGCGGCAATTGCTTTCACGGTGTACTTCAACGTCAGCACGTTATCCGCAGCTTTGATCGCATCCGCAAAACGGAAGTCAATCTCATGCTGACCGAGAGCCACTTCATGATGTCCGACTTCCACCTCGAGTCCCATCGAACGCAGTGCATCCATCAGCTCGGTGCGCACACGTACAGCTTCGTCCACCGCGGAGAAGTCAAAATATCCGCCCACATCATGAGGTACCGGATGAACGCCATGCCCATTCGCTCCTTTGAACAGGAAGAATTCCGGTTCCGGTCCAATGTTATACGTCCAGCCGCGCTCCGTTACTTTTGCTATCAGGCGCTTTAGTACACCGCGCGGGTCACCTTCGAAGGGCTGACCATCCGGCATGAAGATGTCACAGAAAATGCGCGCCCGGCGCCGTTCCAGCAGAGACCACGGCAGAACAGCATAGGTGTCAGGGTCGAGGCGCAGGCGCATGTCACTCTCCTGGATGCGCGCGAAACCTTCCACTGACGAGCCGTCGAACCATACACCGTCTTCGAGCGCTCCTTCCAAACCGCTGATGGGCATATCCACGCTCTTCACAGTGCCGGTCACATCAGTGAACTGCAATGAAACAAACTTGACATCGTCTTCTTTTACTTGTTTTACAAGATCTTTTGCGTCCATTTTTTCTCCTTAGATTCTGATATTGAATTTCCAACTGCACAATGCAGATAATGGATGAATAAAAGTAGTGTGAAGATTTAATCATCGCCGTCAGGGACGGCCTGCAATGGTTCCGTCTTGACTTTGGACTGCCGCGCGCTATTGATCAGGAACACCGATCCGATAATGATCGCGGCAGCTATAAGGATGCGTCCATTCAGTGGTTCGTCCGCCAGCAAACTTCCCAGCAGCACAGCCACCACCGGGTTGACATACGCATAGGTGGATACGAGCGAGATCGGTGCGTTATGTAACAGCCATCCATAAGATACGAACCCGATGAGTGAACCAAACGTGATCAGATACAAAAGAGCCAGCCAGGAGCGCATCGAAACAAGTCCAGTGTTGAATCCGTTTAATTCACCTTTGATCAGGCTGACAATGAACAGCGCCACCGCGCCCATCAGCATTTGCATGCCTGTCGAAAGCAGCGTGGATTTGGGCATATCCGCGCCCTTGGCGTAGATCGAGCCCATCGACCAGAATAAGGGAGCGAGGAGCAATAAGATAACACCAAAGGTATCGAAGCTGCCTTCTACTCCTGTAATTTCCGCTGGACCGATCAGGATAAACACACCTCCAAATCCAATGACTAACCCAACGATAGCTTGCCAGGTGGGCTTTGTTCCACCTGCCCGCATGGACTCAAACAGCACGAGCCAGAATGGGGATGTGGTGATCAACAAAGCTGCAATTCCAGAAGGCACGGTCTGTTCTGCCCAGGCGACAAGTCCATTTCCGCCGAGCAACAACGCGGTACCAACGATTGCAGTAGATTTCCAATTACCTGCAGTTGGTGCAGGGTCACCAGCGGCGCGGCGCCAAATATACAGGATCGCGCCAGAGATCAAAAAGCGCAGGGAGGCATGGAGGAACGGCGGGATCGTTTCCACCGCGAACCGAATCGCCAGATAGGTGGAACCCCAGACGATATAGAGTGCCAGCAAAGCAACCCAGGTTTTTGTTTTCATTCAGTTCCTTTTCATTAGCGCGCTGAGCGTAGTGGTGGCTTAGCACTACGCTGTCGAAGGGCAGGTTCGTAAAACGCTTTTGTACCTCATCCTTCGTCTTCGACGCTATGTGGCTCCGCTCAGGACAAATTCGCGTGCCAGCAGCGCCTTCTTTCTCAGCGTGCCGTAGCGATAATTTCCGAACTCGCCGACTTTGCGGATCACCCGATGACACGGGATTAGCACTGCAATCGGGTTGTGTCCAACGGCTGTACCAACCGCCCTGGTCGCGCTGGGCCTGCCAATCCTCGAGGCGAGTCCTGCGTACGTGGTTACTTCACCAGCCGGGACTTGCAGCAGCGCCTCCCAAACTTTCAACTGAAAATTGGTGCCGCGCAGGTGGACATTCAATGGCTTGCCGTGGTTGTTATAGCGCAAGTCAAAGATTGGCTTGATCAGCGGCACCGTGGACTTGTAATCCTCCATCATCCTTGCCTGCTTCCAATCAGCAACAAGGTTATCAATGGCGTCACCTTCACTGGTCTGCACAAAACTCAGGTGACAGATGCCGCGCTCGGTGGTCGCGATCAGGCATTTTCCAAAGGGCGTCGGGTGGATCCCATAGCGGATGGTTACGCCAGCACCATGGGCTTTGTACTCACCCGGCGTCACAGCCTCAGCCGTGACAAAAAGATCGTGTAGGCGTCCCAGGCTCGAAAGCCCGACCTGGTGCGTGGTCTCCAGTAGATTCTCAGACCTGTCGAGCAAATCCTTTGCGCCTTCCTTTGTCAAGAACTGTAGAAAGCGTTTTGGGCTGACCCCTGCCCAGCGGGTGAAAAGTCTCTGAAAGTGATATTCACTCAACCCGATATTCGCTGCCACCTCTTCGAGCCCTGGCTGGTCTTTATAATGGTTTTCAAGGTACAGGATCGCCCGCTCGATGCGCAGGTAATCTTCGGAAAGTTGTTTGAGGTTCATTTGAGTGTCCATCGTTGCTCCTTTTGATTGTATTCTATGGACATCTCTCGTGCCTGCCGACCCGATTCTTGCTCTCTTTAGCTCCAAGCATCGTCCTCGGCGGCGACGACACCGTCCGGAGCAAAGCAGTTTAAACAAAAAAGGCACGCTGGGCGTGCCTTATGCAATAGCCTCGCTATTAAATAAAACAGCCCTTCCATAAACCAACACCAAACATGCAAAAACTTCATGCCTGGTTCACTGCGCCTGCCTTGTCTCGGTCGTTGCCGACCGGTTTTCGACCCGAGCAACAGAGTTTTTCGCCCAAGTATGGGGCGCCTGTCACTCCTTGCGCTTGTTTCGGAAGGGAGAAAGGAGTTTGTGACAAACTCCAGAGGCATCCGCTGATCAAATCCGATGTTCTCCCAGCAAATGCCTGCTGGGATTAGCGCCCCGTGCGAACGGGGGAACCTCCACCTCGTGATCCCTTGGTGGTTGAGACGCGAGCGTCGAAACCAAAGGGACCCAGCCGCTAATTCTCCGTTATTCAGTTTTAAACCCACTCTACAATGGCGGCGATTGTACTCTCGGGATGGCGCTTCGTCAAGTGCAAAAATGGTGTGTTAGCCCAAAGTAGAAATGTCCCTTTTCACCAAAGTTAAAATGTCCCCTTGGGAAAGGGACGAGAAATGGACAGACTACTTGAGATGAGCGCCAAAGAACTGAACCGGTTAGAAGTGATGCAGAGGCTTTCGGAAAAACGAATGAGCCAACCAGAAGCGGGAGCAATCCTGCATTTGAGTACCCGCCAAATCAAACGCTTGCTAAAAGCTTATCGCCAGAAAGGCGCCGCCGGATTGGTATCCAAACACCGTGGGCGGAAAGGGAACAACCGTCTGGCGGAAGAGGTGAAGAAACGCGCCTTGAATTTGTTGAAGACCAAATATCAAGGTTTTGGTCCGACGCTGGCGCACGAGAAGCTGGTAGAACAAGAGAAACTCAAGCTCTCGGATGAAAGCGTACGGAAGCTGATGATCGAGGAGAACCTGTGGAAGCCACGCAAAGCCAAAAAGGTGGTCATTCACCAATTACGTGAACGGCGGGCCTGCTTTGGCGAATTGATCCAGATCGATGGCTCCCCACATGACTGGTTTGAAGGGCGAGCGGAGCGATGTGTGCTGCTGGTGTTCATCGATGATGCGACGGGTAAGCTGGTCCAGTTGCGTTTCGTCGAGTGCGAGAGCTTTTTCAGCTACTGCCAGGCGGCGGAAGGCTATTTCAAGCTCTATGGCAAGCCGGTCGCCTTCTACAGCGATAAACACGGTATTTTTTCGGGTCAATGTGCCTTCCATCGGCATGGCAGAGGCGCTGACGCAGTTCGGACGCGCCATGCAAGAGCTGGATATCCAGATCATTTGCGCCAACAGCCCGCAAGCTAAAGGCCGCGTGGAACGCGTCATTCAGACCTTGCAGGATCGCCTGCCGAAAGAGCTACGCTTACGGGGTATCGCCAACAGGACCGAGGGCAATGCCTACTTGCCCGAGTTCATCGCCGACTTCAACCAACGTTTTGCGGTAGACGCAAGAAGTTCGGTCAATGCCCATCGCCCCCTCACGACCAAAGAAGATCTGGCTCGCATTCTCACCTGGCAGGAATCCCGCACCCTCTCCAAAAATCTCACCCTCCAATTCCAAAAGACCGTCTACCAGATCCAAACCAACCGCCCCTCCTATGCTCTGCGCAACGCTCAAGTCACCGTCTGTGTTAATGCTCAAGAGCAGATCACCATCTTGTATCATGACAAAGCTTTGCCCTACTCGATTTACAAGCAACAAACCAAACAGGCAGAAGTGGTTTCTACCAAAGATTTGGATGCCGCTCTCCAGCCATTGCGTTTGCCACCGAAACCCGCTCCCGATCATCCCTGGCGCACAGGCTTTGCCACGCCCCTCTCCAAACGCAGAAATGTCACGCCTGCTTCCCCAGGGGACACTTCTATTTTGGAAAACAGGTGACACTTTAACTTTGGGCTAACAGTGCAAAAATGGTGATTGAAAAATCAGTGGATTCTGGATAAGATACGATTAGTCAATCGAAGTTTTTTGTTCACCATCTTTATTTATCGAGGTTCCCATGCACACTGAGCATTCCATCCAGGATTATGTCAACGTTGTAAAACAGGGGATTGCCAACAACTTCAAAAGTGAAAGACCCAAAAAAGTAATAGTTGTTGGGGCAGGTTTGGCAGGGCTATCTGCTGCCTACGAACTATTGCAGGCAGGGCATGATCCCCTGGTCCTTGAGGCGCAGCACCGCGTGGGTGGTCGCATTTACACAATGCGTGAACCTTTTGCGCGTGGTCTGTATGGAGAAGCAGGTGCAATGCGCATCCCACGCTCCCATGAATTGACAATGGCTTACATTGACAAGTTTGGCTTGCAGACCTGTGAGTTCATCATGGGAAATCCACAGGCGCACGTTCACATCGGTGGTGTCAAGCGGCGATTGGCTGAGGTGCAGGCTAACCCTGAGCTGCTGGGGTTCGAGGTCTCGGAAGTCGAAAAAGGAAAACTCTCAGGCTTCTATTGGGAGCAGACGATCCGCCCACTTGTGGAAAAGATCGAGCACGAAGGTGAGACAGCCTGGGAACAGATCTACGCCGAATACGACCAGTATTCCGTGCGTGAGTTTCTGGAGCTCAAAGGCTGGTCTGAAGGCATGATCGAAATGTTTGGCTTGCTCAACAACCAGGAAGCCATGATGAACTCGTCGTTCCTTGAGTTGTTCCGTGAGGATGGCGGGAATTATTACACGGACATGTGCCAGATCGTTGGCGGAGCGGATAACCTTCCATGCGCCTTCCTCCCCGCGCTCGGACATCGTATCCGCTATGGTGCGCGCATGATCGCCATCGATCAGACTCCCGAGGAAGTTATCATCCATTACCAGACGCGTGTCGGGCGCTTCGAAGCCCGCGGCGACTATGCGATCATTACCGTGCCGTTCCCTGTTTTGCGTCATGTGGAAGTGCTCAAGCCGTTTTCGCGTGCCAAACAGCGCGCGATCCGACAACTGCATTACGACGCCTCGGCAAAAATATTCTTTCAAACTCGGCGCCGCTTTTGGGAAGAGGACGATGGCATTTATGGTGGCGGCACCGTGACCGACCTTGCCATCCGTAACCTGTATTACACAGATTATGGCAAGGAGACCGGGCGTGGCATCCTGTTGGCAAGCTACACCTGGTCTGAAGATGCACAGCGCTGGGGATCGCTTCTACCGCACGAACGTATCGAGCAAGCCATCGAGAATGTCGCTGTAATCCATCCACAGATCCGCGAAGAATTTGAGACGGGCGCTTCCCACATGTGGCATGATGATCCATTTGCCGGAGGCGCATTCGCCCTCTTTGACCCCGGTCAGCAAACCTTACTTCACGATGAGATCATCAAGCCCGAGGGACGCATCCATTTTGCCGGAGAACATGCCTCGCTCTATCATGCCTGGATACAGGGAGCGTTTGAATCCGGCTTACGTGCTGCAATTGCCATACACCAATCCCCTTAAACGAGAAGACCTGACACAACCTGTCAGGTCTTTTATTATCGATTCCCCGCCGATGCCGTGTGCTGCAAAGTTTTGAACCTGCATTCGCAGGTGGGTCCCGACCCAGAAACGCCGCCTTGGCTCAGGCCTATCGCGTTATTTCTATTGGAGTTAGAGACCCTAAAAGTAGGTGTTGGCCCAAAACGGAAGGCGCAACATCACGAGCACAGCAGGGACATGATTCTTATACCATAAAGGCTGGTGCAATGGTAGAGAAACATTAATACCTTAAGTACTGAACTATATTAGAATGTTATAAACTTTTCAAAAAAAATTTCTAGTCACCTGACAGTTTAA
The DNA here is from genome assembly GCA_035512375.1 of Anaerolineales bacterium. GTDB lineage: Bacteria > Chloroflexota > Anaerolineae > Anaerolineales > Villigracilaceae > Defluviilinea. The sequence goes on along the minus strand of DATKED010000094.1, from coordinate 118 downwards.
GAAACGGAACATAGTCGGATAGAGAACGGAAGAGCATGTAACAATTTTCGGTCCATGAAGCGGAGACCGATCTGAAAAATGCTCAGGTCCCGCCGATCCTTGCGATCCACGAGATGAC
>DATKED010000093.1:0-15338 GCA_035512375.1 Anaerolineales bacterium | reverse complement strand
GACTCCTTGCTTTTGAGAAGGTCATCAATTTCATCCTTGCGTTTGCTGGCTTCCTCCAATGCCGCGTCGATCAGGGGCTTGAGATCCGGATATTTCAAAGCAAATTCTTCAGCCTTGTCTTTCAATAGTTTCAGAGTACTTTTCGTAAATGCGGTGCCAGCCTCGGTGGCTGCGGCACTGCGGGCCAGCTCGATCAATAGATTGAGCTCTACGATCACTGCCTCTTGCGGTGGGATATTTCGAGCCTTCTCCAGGTCATCGCGTATTTTCAATAGACCCTGTTGAATTAACGATGATTCTGTGCCGGCGGTTATGACAATATCGAACATGGCAAGCGAAAATTGCTGGGATGGAATATATGACGGCAATTTCCTGATTTCCTTGGTGAAGCCGCGCAGGATGGGATATTTATAGAACCATACTGGTATTCGAGATGGCTCTTTTCTCTTCTTCGATGTCAAGCCTCGGATCACGGGATGGTCATAGAACTGGGCTTTTAAATTTGGGTTGGCGAGCATCTCATGGATGGCGTCTTCCAAATCCTTTGCCCGCTTATCCAGCCGGGTGCTGATCCACTCCTGGATTTGGATGATCGTCAGGCTGAGCACAATCCAAACAAATATAAGGCCGATTGCAACTTCGACCATGGCGCCTAGGCTCATGGAATCCTCCTTAATGCAAAAACGATGGAGAGAGTGTCAGTTTGCGGCTTAGAAGGAAGAGATGGCAGTCTTCCTGTCGGTAAATGTCTCAATATACATGTCAAAGCCGCTGGTCTCGAAAGCTGTTTTGGTTTCCGGGGATAAATTGAGCAATTTCAAATGGGGAGATTTATACGTTCCCGCGCTAATTCCTTTTTTCATTTGTTCATCAGCGAGATTGGCATCCGGGTTGCGCGAGCGAAGCTCATTGAAGAGTGTGTGCAACGCACGTAAACCGGCACTGCTCACAAACGGTGCATGTGAAAGGTCGACAAGCATGTAGCGTGCCCCCTCCTCGATCAGTTTCTTTGCTGTCGACTGGAATTGTTCGTACGAGGAAGAGTCGATATTACCATCTACATGCAGGACCGTAACGGGCACTCGTCCACTTTCGGTTGATACTTTGATTTCCATGCTCTCCTCCGTGAGAGTGTTGCTCTGGGGTTTGGGATTATGAACAGTATATAGAAGAGTGAGATAAATTTCAAGGCTTACGCATTCGGAGTTGGGGGTTCGAGCCGACTCCGGAGATGGGCCTGATTGACCACATAGATGCCAACCAGGGCAATGGTACCTCCGATCCCCTGCCAGATGCTGGGTATTTCGCCAAGGAGTGGAATTGCCAGAAGGGTTGTGATAATTGGCTGTAAGATCATCGTTGGCGAAACAACAGAAGCGGGGAGATGCCCGAGTGCGTAGGCAAGCGACATATAGCCAATCAACTGCGAAACCACTGCTGTTGAGAGAAAGACCAGCCAGGTCTGTGTGGGATAGCCAGTTAAAGGGTTATGAAGCACTGTGTTCACAATAAAAAGCGAGATGCTTGCGCCCAGCCCCACAAGCCAGATGTGACTCACGGGGTCAAAGTGAACGCGGCTGCGTTCAGTGAAGAGAAAGTAGCCGCCGTAGAAAAAACCTGTGAAGACCGCCATCGCGTCTCCAATACCGAAGCGGGGATGAAGCAGAAAGTCAGTTCCCATGATAAGGGCCGCGCCCAGGAGAGTGATGGTAAGTCCGCGCCAAAAGGCCGGGGTAAGTTTCTGTTTCAGGATGAGCCAGGCTCCCAAAGCTACCCAGAGTGGGGCAGTGTTGCCCAAGAGGGTCGCGTTAGCGGCGGTTGTGTACGAAAGTGATGTCGTCCAAAGTCCGAGGTCAAATGCAGTGAATACACCGGCGAGCAGAGGAAATACGATCGACCGGGATGTGATCGACGGATTCGATTTCACACGAAACACAAAGAACGGCAGCAACAAAAAAATCGAAAATAAGAGACGATAGAATGCCGTGACAGGACCCGGCGCATTTGCCCAACGTACGAACATGGCAGAGAAACTGAGTGAAAAAATGCCTACTCCTAACGCGAGATAGGCAAGCAGGGATTTGTTTTGAGCCATTGTGATGTGATCCGTAATGTTTGTTTAGATTTTTATTGAACCTGGAGACGATCGAGAACCGCCGGAAGCTCGGATAATGAGGACAGGCTCGCATCCGGCTGGACCGGGAGCCGGTTGTCGGTTCTTTCACCGGCGCGACGGGTGATCCAAATCGCCAGTAGTCCAACGCTTTGTGCGCCGCGTACATCTGCATCCAAATTGTCCCCCACCATTACCGCCTCGGAGGGGAGGAAGTACCAGTTCGAGAGTGCAAGCTCAAAAATGCGCCGATGCGGTTTACGGTAACTGCATGCAGCGGAAGTGAGGATGAAGTCAAAAAACTGAGCAATGCCAAAGCGGCGTGCAAGCTGCTGCACATCCTGGTCATCGCCTGCGTTGGAGATCAAACCCATTCGATAGCCATCTGTTTCAAGTTTCTGCAGCGTAGGCAATGTGTCAGCCTCGAGCGCCCAATTCGTTTGTGTGATGGCGAAGAGACGGTCGAGCGCGCTGCGAATCACGTCGTCTGAAACTTCCTTATACCCTTTATCTGTCAGCACATCCCGCAGGACAAAGGAATAGCTCGTCTCGAGTAGATCCTTTTCGCGTTTCTTGAAGTATTTGTCAATTCGCTTTCGAAATTCACGGGGAAATGTGGAGAGGTTTAATTCCATGCCCTGCTCCCGCAAATAATTGGTAAGAGCTTCGTCTGCCTTTGCTGTGACCGCATCCCAGGAGGTGCGCTCATACATGAGCGTTCCACCCAGATCAAAGATTACTGCGCGAAGAAAGTTACGAGGCATATGAGTCGAAAAGTTGGAAGAGAGGCTGTGTAGTGAGCAGAATCAAATATTTTGATTCTGCTCACTGCGTATTGTCCCCGCGGGATTCAGCGGTCAGTGGTTTCTGCGGGAGTGTTGTGACAAGTACCTTGTCTACGCGGCGGCCGTCCATGTCCACCACCTCAAAGTGCAGGCTGTGCCATTCGAAGTGATCGGTCGGTTGAGGCACCCGTCCCAGCGATACCATCACAAACCCGCTTAACGTCTCGTATTGATCTTCATGTGGCAGCAAAGGCAGATCAAATATCTCTTTAAATTCGTCCACCTCGAGCATGCCATCCAGCAGCCAGGAACCATCCTGTCGTTGTGTGGCTTGCGGCTCGTCGATCTCCATTTCACCAACGATCTCTTCCAGAATGTCGGTAATGGTCAAGAGTCCCTGTAGTGCTCCAAATTCGTCAATGACGAGCAGCATATCGGTACCCTTTTCCTTGAGAATTTCAAGCGCCCTGGAGGCAAACATTGTTTCCGGCACGAAGAAAGCTGGCTGTAGCAGGTCTTTTAGGAAAATGGGTTCGTCATTCAAACTTCGTACAAGCAGATCTCTGGCTTTGACGATGCCCAGGATGGAGTCCAACGAGCCTTGCCGCACAGGGAAACGGGAAAAGTTGCATCCCGAAATTTTTAGACGGATTTCTTCCACTGTATCCTCGATATCAAGCCAGACAATATCGGGGCGCGGTGTCATCAAAGAGTAAACCCGTCGATCACCCAGGCTGAAGACTCCCTCCACCATATCATGTTCGGCTTCTTCAAAGACGCCTGCTCGTGTTCCCTGATCCATGAGCACCTGTAGTTCTTCTTCCGTTATGGGCGGGTCGAGAGATGGCTTTACCCCCAGGAGCTTCAGCACCAAGTTGGTCGCAACGCCCAACAGCTTGACGAGCGGGGAAAAGGCTCTTGATATAAAGAGCATTGGTCCCGCCACGGCGCGCGCAATTCGTTCCGGGCTGTGCAATGCCAGCCGTTTCGGGACCAGTTCGCCAAGCCATATTGACAGAACTGTTATGATCAGCACTACAATTCCTATAGCTACGGTTTCACTATATGGCTCCAGTATCGGGATCCTTGCCAGCGTAACCGCCAGGGCATTGGACAAGGTGGCTCCACCGACGGCGCCTGCCAGCACGCCGACCAGCGTGATGCCAATCTGAACTGTTGATAAAAAGACGTTGGGGTCTTCAAGCAGATGGAGCGCCGTGCGAGATGCCTTGTCGCCTTCGTTTGCTTGTTGATGAAGCCTGGCCTTGCGCGAGGCTACCATTGCCGCTTCGGACATGGCCAAAACCCCATTTGCTAATATGAGCACTGTGATAAAAATGATCTCGTTCAAGTAACTCATTGATTTCCTTCCAGAATTGATCTGGTTCCTGTAAGTTGTTCTAGTTCAAACATACGGAGATTCGTCTTTTTTTAAACAAGGCAACCCAAAAACATTCCCCGGCGAAAACACTGTTCGAGGGTTGCCTTTGGGATTGTCCTGTTCTCTTTTGTTTTTTTGGTCAGGAGCTTTTGGAGACAGGGCCGCCAGTCAACATGGGCGGAATGATAAAGATATTGTAAATACTTATGACTATCTAGGGGAACTTCTTCCATGATCCAATCAACTTTTCCAACTTCCTCATATTGTACTATGGATAAACAAATTATTTCTTATTTTTAATCCTTTGAAAGGCTCAAGACAGGACTTTTATGCCTGCTCCCTCTTCGACGCTTCCAATCACCCAGACGGTTTGATCCATTTCAAGCGCTCGTGTGAGGAAGGAATCCAAACGCTCGCGTCGTACACCCAGCAACAAGCCGCCGCTCGTTTGTGGATCAAATAACAGCATCTGATCAGGCTCATCGATGGAATCGACAAATTCGACTCTTGATTCAAAATACTTCTTATTATCGAATGCGCCGCCAGGGAAAACCCCTTGTTCTGCGTATTTGCGTGCGCCGGATACAAAGGGAATGTCTGCAAACCTGAATTGCATAGATACGCCGGACGCTTCAGCCATCTCCATGCCATGTCCGAGGAGGCTGTAACCTGTAATATCCGTTCCGCCACGAACGCCGAATTCATTTGCCAATAGGCTTGCAGTGTTGTTCAACTGTTTCATCCACCGAACTGCTTCAAGAATATCCTGTTCATCTGCTTTTTGCTGTTTCAATGCTGTGGTGGTGACGCCAAACCCCAGTGGCTTTGTCAGCACAAGTGCATCACCGATTTTCAAGCCGCCTTTGCTCACCATTTTGCGCGGATCGACAAAGCCAACGACGACGAGTCCGTATTTCGGTTCTTTGTCTTTGACCGTATGTCCACCTGCAATCACAACTCCCGCCTCTCGTGCCTTTTCTGCACCGCCGCGAATGATCTCGCTTGAGATTTCTGCTGGCAAATTATCAGGCAGCGCCGCGACATTCAATGCGAGAAAAGGCTTCCCGCCCATTGCATATACATCAGAAAGGCTGTTCGCTGCCGCGATCGCACCGTAATCGTACGCGTCATCCACAACTGGCGTGAAGAAATCCGTGGTCACCACGAGGGCACGCTCCTCATCCAGACGCCAAACGGCCGCGTCGTCAGGTTCCCGCAGACCCACCAATAGGTCCGGGAATGAAGCGGCATCGAAGATGTCTTTGACAGGACGCAGTACCTGCGTCAGCGCATCAGCACTTAGTTTGGACGCTCAACCCGCACACGCGGAGAGAGTCGTGAGCCGGATCTCGCGTCCGGTTCGTGGAATCGGCATAAATCTCCTGAATCAAATGACCAGCAGCCATCTCTGATTGCTGGTCATTTTACACTAATTACTGATCCCTAATTATGGGGTGGTCGTTGGAATCGTGGACGGAGTACTTTCAGGTGTACCCGGCAAGGGCAGAATGAACTGGTTGCCACTTGGTACGAAGATCGTTTGCACGCCCGGCGCGAGCTTGAGGACATATTGATATTCAATCAGCTGTCGGTTGCCCTCCAGGGCCGCGGCAATCAACTCCAGGGCCTGTGCTTCTGCGTTGGCTTCGATCAAACGCGCTTCTGCTGCGCCCTTTGCCGCGATGACCGCTGCATCCGCCTGGCCTTGCGCGATCTGGCGAGCCTGTTCAGCCTCCTGCTTTTTTGAATCGACCACGAAGGCGGCTTGTAACGCCTGCTGTTCCGCGATCTGTTTCTGTTCGATGGATTGAGCGTATTCCTCGGTGAACGTGATATCCCGCATTACGAAGTCGATGAGAGTCAGACCGTTTTCTGCCATCACTTCCAAGAGATTCTGGGTGATCTGCTCGCTCATTTCGAAGCGTTTTGAGCTTAGTACCTCATCCACACGATACTGCGAAACCGCGTCGCGGATAATGCCGCGAGCCTGGGGGAGGATCAAATCCTCCTGATAACGGTGCTGCCATTCCTTGTGAATGGTTGTTGCCACAGACGGCTCAATTTGATAAATTACAGAGGAATCAACGAAAATACGCTGGCCATCTGAGGTGCGTGCTTCCACAGTGATGAGACCCTCTGTCTCTCCCTCACTGGCTGTGCGTGCCATCGTAAAGGTTTGGATCGAGATGGGATATAGCTCGACTCTTTCGACAAAGGGCACGATCCAGTGCAGGCCCGCCCGGAGCGGTTCGGGCCGCATGCCGCCTTCCGCCAGGATGGTCACGACAACGCCCGTCTCGGTCGGTTCAATGAACACCAGACCGGCTCCGACGAGCGTGAACACAACTGCGATAACAATCAATCCGATGGCGAGCGAGCTTAATCCCTTGGTGTTTTGCTTGCGGCTGGAGCGCAGGACAATCAGCACGCCTATCCCCAGAACCCCCAGCCACGCAAACCCAGCCAGTGTCTTAATAAAATCAGCAATGTTCATGGTTCCTCCGATAATAGGTTGAAAGAATTATACCGCCATGATAGCATAGCGGTATGCAGATAGGGAAAGGCCAGGTGCTTGAATTAATTCTTGAAGACGGATGTCATTATGTGCGCGTCTCCTGCCCGCCGAACCTGATCCCGTCTCCAGGCCAGTACCTGCTCGCCAGCCACGCTTCAGACGTCCCTTTGCCTGTTCCACTTTTCTATACGGATTCTGCACATCAAGGTTTTATCGCCGCAGGGCTCGCGCCTGTTACGTGGAACCCAGGCTTTGAGCTTCACTTACGCGGTCCGCTGGGACGCGGGTTCACGCTGCCGCTGTCAGCTCGCAAAGTTGGGCTGGTCGCGTTTGATGACGCTCCTGGGCGCTTGAGAGGTTTGATCAGCCAGATTTTGAAGCAGGATGCCGCCGTGGTGCTGGTCTGTGACACCGCACCGGATAATTTACCCGATGATGTGGAAGTGCAGCCACTATCCACCTTAAGTGATATTGTCGAATGGGCTGATTTTCTTGCTTTCGATGTTACGCGCGAAAACCTGCATCAGCTGAAGGAACGTTTGGGGAAGAGAAACCAACTCACGGCGATGAACGAAGCGCAAGTTCTCATCCGTACTCCGGTCCCGTGTGGGGGAGTCGCAGATTGTGGAGTCTGCGCAGTGAACTTAAAATCCGGTTGGAGGCTCGCCTGTAACGATGGTCCCATCTTTGATTGGAGAGAACTGGAGTAGAACTATGGAGTCCAACGACTTCAATCGTTGATTTTCCAAAGTCTTGAGACTTTGGACCCCCAAATCTTTAGAACCAAATTCTGAAGGATGTCCTGGTTGTATTTCCAAGCCCTTGATAAACAACAGCAACATCCATTGTCACGAGTTCCCCCTGTTTTTGATCTGCAAAATTAAATGTGACAGTGCCCAGCCCTGCGCTATTGGTGGTAAAGAAAAATTCCTCCGTTCGACCATCCGGCCAATGGATGGTGGCTCTGCCGGTGGCGTTTGAAACAGATTGGAGCGTCTGGCTCTGGACGATCACATAAACGGTTTGCTGACCACTTGAACGGGTTACAGGTTTCGCCACGAACGCGCGTACCCGTATCGAGAGTATCGGGTTGATGGTTGCATCCAACGAGGTGACAGGTTTTAGAGAGGCTATGTCTTCGCCAAGCTGATCAAAATACAAGCGCCCCAGGTCTGTGAGAACAACACGCTGACCCTCGGGTCGATCTGCACGCCATTCAAAACGAGCCTTTTCAAAATACTGTACGATGAGATTTTCGTGGAACTCGAACGGTGAAATCGGGTTGCCAAACTGTGCCGCAGCGCCATTGGCTTTGTAAAAATCGAGAAAAGCAAAGCAGACCGCGTACCCCGTGGGAAATACGTCACACCCCGCGGTATTAATGAGTCTTAACTGGTCAGCCGGCTGATATAAAACCTGCCCAACGGGCGTGAGTTGTATACGCTGATTTTCCGCAAGCTCGGTGCGTAGTTCAAAGCGGGCGCGCTGAAAGTATTGAACAGTCCTTCCATCCTTTGATGTAATCTGCTCCGTTATGGGATAACCAAAGACAAGTTTAGGGTCAGGCACACTTTCGTAGAAGCGCAAAAAATCCCCTCGTACGTGATGACCTGTCTCTGGAAAAAATTGTACATCTGCTGATTGTGCGCCGGCTGAGCCCCATTCAGTCAACAGGATTGCAAGAACAAGAAATTGGACAATGCATCGCCACTTCAACTTCATCGGACTCATTATACTCACAGGAGGAGGTGCCGCACCTTCCAGTTTGGATAATAACTTTTCAAGATGGGGTTATTAAGAGTACTGCTATGTGCTCATAAGTGCATCGATGATACGTTCCGCGGCGTGGCCATCCCCATATGGATTCGCCGCTTTTGCCATTTCTGCATGAGCAATTGGATCGTCCAGTAGCCGGCTCGCTGCGCGGACGATGTGGCTGGTCTCTGTCCCAACCAGTTTCAGCGTCCGCGCTTCAACTCCTTCCGGACGTTCAGTGGTTTCCCGTACTACCAGCACCGGCACACCGAGTGACGGCGCTTCCTCCTGAAGCCCGCCGGAATCAGTCAGGATTAATTTTGCATGTTTCATCAAATGGACCATGGGAAGATAATCCAATGGCTGCAATAAAGTGACATGCGGGATCCCTTTCAGGATGCGGTTGACAGGTTCCTGTACGTTTGGATTGAGGTGGACCGGATAGACGATTTCCACATCATCCCGCGAGGCAAGCTCTTTGATCGCATGACAGATATTCTCCATGGGCTGCCCAAAGTTTTCGCGTCGATGGGCAGTGACCAGAACCAGATTTCTGGTGTCTTGTCCGGTGGAGGCTAGTCCGATTCTACGGAGGAGCACAGTAATTTCTTGAGGAGTTTCCTGCCTTGCTACAAAATTTAGCGCGTCGATCACCGAGTTGCCGGTGACCCTAATGGTCTTTTCATCGACGCCCTCACGCAATAAATTTTCCTTCGACCATTCCGTGGGGGCAAAATGCAAATCAGCAATGACAGTTGCAATGCGTCTATTAATCTCTTCCGGGAACGGATGCCATTTATTATGTGTTCGTAGTCCTGCCTCCACATGACCCAATTTGATTCGACGATAGTAGGCAAGCAATGAGGTGGTGACAACTGTTGCTGTGTCACCAACTACCAGTACCCAATCGGGTTGAAAATCTGTGAGAACCGGATCAAGATGGGTGAAGATGGACGCGCTAATTTCTGCCAGGGATTGATTGTCGCGCATAAGATCCAGATCATAATCCGGTCTGATTTGAAAGAGTTCCAAAACCTGATCAAGCATCTGCCGGTGTTGTGCTGTGACGCAAACGCGTGATTCAACCCCTGACGTTTGTTTCAACAATTGTACGATTGGCGCCATTTTCACGGCTTCAGGGCGTGTGCCGAAAACAGAGAGAATTTTCACTGAATGATTTCCGGTTGACTACACCTGCACTCGTGCAAGTGTTTTTAATTTAAGATTTCAGATTTGTTGACACCCAGACGATAAACTGTGAAACCGGCCTTCTTCCAAAGATCAGCGTTCCAGCAATTGACACAGTCAATCAATATTCGTGAGGTTGTTTTTGCAGCAAGATTAAAAGGGTTGATGTTGATGAATTCGGTGTGCCTGACAAGTAGCAGGATTGCATCGGCATCCTGAATAGCAGAGTCCAGACCAGTTGCCATATCAATGCCGCGTATGTTTGCATCAGGTTTGAATGGCTCCCAAACCTTTACGAGTGCGCCTTCTTTTTGCAGCAAATCGACCACTGCGGCGGCAGGGCTTTCTCGCAAGTCATCCACGTCAGGCTTATACGCTAATCCGAGTGCAGCAATTCTTTTATCTTTCACTGACCCCAGGGCTTGTTTGACTTTTTCTACCACAAAATATGGTTGTGCATCATTGACCTGCCGCGCATGGTAGATTAACGGCGTCAGCTCGGGCGCGGTCTCGACCAAGAACCACGGATCCACGCTGATGCAATGGCCGCCGACCCCCGGTCCGGGATTGACGATGTTGATGCGCGGATGGCGATTGGCAAGGCTGATGGCCTCCCAGACATCGACACCGAACTTTTCGGCAAGACGCGAAAATTCGTTTGCGATGGCAATGTTCACGTCGCGGGTGGTATTCTCCATCAGTTTGACCATCTCAGCCGTCGTCGCATCGGTTGCGATGATTTCGCCTTTGACAAAAGTAGCATATAGATCACAGCCAGCTTTGGCAGATTCCGGAGTAATTCCACCCACTACACGTGCATTCTCGATCAATTCACGCAGGATTTGTCCAGGTAGCACCCGTTCCGGGGAGTAGCACAGGAAAAAATCTATTCCGGCTTTCAAACCTGATCGTTCCAGGATCGGCTTGATTAGATCCACTGTCGTGCGCGGGGGAGACGTCGATTCCAGAATAACTAGATTCCCTTTGCGTAAATAGGGCAGGATGGCTTCGGTTGCAGATGTCACAGCACGCATATCTGCCAATCGGTATTGCCGGTCTTCATATTCGCCATGTTTATCTTTGTAGACGGGAGTTGGTACAGCGATCAAAAATGCATCAGCCTCTTCGGGTGTGAGAGAAACCGTCAGGTTGCCCGAATGGAGCGCGGATTCAACCACCATTCGCAATCCTGGTTCGTGAATGTGAATATTCCCAGTTTGCAGGGTTTCGATAATATGCGAATTGATATCCACGCCGACGACTTTCAGCCCGTGCGTGGCAAACGTGGAGGCGGTTGGAAGTCCAATATATCCCAGCCCGATGACACAAATTTTTTGAAAATTCACTGATACTCCTTGCCCCTAAGTAATCTGGGGTGATGGGGGTAAAATGCCGCGCTTATTATAAAGCCTTGGGGTGAAATCGCTTTCACAACTTTGGTGTGATGAATTTCGTAGATAAGAATGGAATCAAATCAGTTGTCTTGTTGTATAATGAATTGGAGGAATTATGGATTTCTTGCTTGACCCCAACATAGCATATCTCTTCCTGCTGGGGGGAGTCCTGCTGGCAATGCTGGCCCTCGCTACACCCGGGACAGGCTTATTTGAAATCGGGGCTTTCTTCTGCATCGCGCTGGCGGGATATGCCATCTATAACCTGTCTTTCAATTGGTGGGCCCTGGTTCTATTGGCATTGAGTATCATTCCCTTTGTCTATGCCCTACAAAAGCCGAAGCGCGAACTGTATCTGGGAGCCTCCATCCTGCTGCTCGTGGTGGGATCTGTATTTATTTTTCCGCGTACAGAAGAACAGGCTGTAGTTAATCCGCTGGTTGCGCTTATTGCTTCGGGGTTAGTGGCGGGCTTTTTATGGATTGCCGTGCGTAAAGTCATTGATGCCGCGCAGGTGAGACCATCTCATGACCTCGGTGGGCTGGTTGGCCAGATCGGAGAAGCTAAAACAAGGATCAATGAGGAAGGAAGTGTTCAGGTCAATGGAGAGTTGTGGTCTGCGCGGAGTGAAGAGTCCATCCCTGCCGGCAGTATGATACGTGTGGTTCGCCGTGACGGATTCGTTCTGATCGTCGAGAAAAATGGCTGATAGCTATTCAACTAAATAAGGAGATTGCTATGGAAATTCTTGGTGGTAGTGCTGTCTGTATTTTTGGTGCAATCCTGGTGCTTGGTTTTATCTTTTTAGCCAATGCAATCCGTATCGTGCCTGAATATCAGCGCCTAGTAGTGTTTCGCTTGGGTCGAAGTGTTGGTGCGAAGGGACCAGGAATCGTTTTGCTGGTTCCTGTGATCGACCGCGCGGTGAGAGTGGATTTGCGCGAACAGGTGCGCGAAATCCCACATCAGACCGCGATCACCAAGGATAACGCCGGTATCTCGGTGGACTTCATCTGGTACTACAAAGTGCTCGACCCAACGGAATCGGTCCTTGCAGTCGGTAATTTTGAAGTCGCTGCGCAGGGTATGGCGACCACCACATTGCGTGCAGTGATTGGTGGTATTCCACTCGATGATGTGCTTTCGGAACGAGAACATATCAACACCATGCTCCGCACACGTCTCGATGAAGTGACAGAACGCTGGGGCGTAAAAGTGACCAACGTGGAAATCCGCGAGATCATTCCACCGCGTGAGATCCAGGAAGCCATGAACCGCCAAATGTCTGCTGAACGTATCCGCCGCGCGGTGGTAACCGAATCAACGGGCACACGCGAAGCTGCCATCAACGTGGCGCAGGGCGAAAAGCAGGCAGCAATTCTGCGGGCTGAAGGGTCGAAGCAATCTGCCATTCTGGAGGCGGAAGGCCAACAGCAGGCGCAGGAGTTCAAGGCCCAAGGCTTTGCCAGGGCTCTTGAACACATCTTTGCTACTGCCCAGAATGTGGACCAAAAGACGATGACCCTGCAATACTTCGAAACCCTCAAGACAATCGGTGCAAGTCCATCTACAAAGTTCATCTTCCCGATGGAATTTACGAGCCTGCTTGGTAACTTCCTGGGCGGGGATGGAAAAAAATAAGAAAATAAACTAGTAAGTGAAAAGTAGAAAGTGGAGCGAACTCCACTTTCTACTTTTTTTATTGATAGAATCTCTTGCTGATGGAAATTCAACCTGCAAGCCTCCGTGACTTGAACGCGTTGCGCCGACTCGAACAAGCCTGCTTCAAAAAGGATGCGTGGCCGCTGCTGGACCTCATCGCGGTGTTGACCTGGCCCGACGTAATCCGATTAAAAGCTGTGGAGAATGGCGAATTGATCGGATTCGTGGCAGGTGACCCGCGTCCTGCGGAAGGCGCGAGCTGGGTTGCCACCATCGCTGTTGATCCATACTACCAGCGACGCGGCATCGGGCGCGCGCTTCTGCAGGCCTGCGAAGAAAGGATGAACCTTCCACGCATGAGACTGACTGTGCGGATGTCCAACCAAGGTGCCATCTCTCTTTATGAAAAGGAAGGCTATCGCTCTGTTGATATTTGGAAGCGATACTATCATGATGGTGAGGATGGTCTGGTTATGGAGAAAACAATACACAGTAAATAAATGACGATGATCTTTAAGGTGGGATATAATGACAGCCAATGACGCGTAAACTTCTTCCTCCGCCCGTGTGGGTGGATAAACCAAATACATTCAACCAAATGCTGGAAGACCTCTCGGTTCAGCCCCGACTTGCGGTGGATACGGAATCAAATAGTTTACATGCCTATCGGGAGCAGGTATGCCTGATCCAATTTACAACCCCACAAAAAGACTATGTCGTTGATCCTCTTGCGCTTCACAAATTGAGTGCATTGGGACCGATCTTCCGCAATCCGAATATTGAAAAGATCTTTCACGCTGCAGAGTATGACCTGATCTGTTTGCGGCGCGATTTTGGCTTTCAATTTTCGAATTTGTTCGACACGATGCATGCGGCACGTGTCTTGGGCTATCCATTTGTGGGGTTGGACAATCTGCTGGCAGAGAAGTTCCAGTTCGAAATGGATAAACGTCATCAAAAGGCGGATTGGGCGGTGAGACCATTGTCTCCAGCCCAGCTTGATTACGCGCGGCTGGATACTCATTTTTTGTTTGATTTGCGCGATGTGCTGGAAGCCGAGCTAAAAGAGGGAGACCGCCTGCAAATTGCACGCGAAGATTTTGCCCGTGCCTGCAAAGTGGATATTCCCAAGGAAAAGCTCAACGGAGCTTCATGGAAGCGCTTCAGCACGCGCAAGGACATTTCTCCGCGCGAGTTAACGGTTCTAAGTGAATTGTGTGTCTCACGGGATCGGATCGCCGAACGTATGAATCGTCCCGTGTTCAAAGTCGTTTCTGATACTCTCCTGCTCGATATCGCGCGCAACCTGCCGGAGAAGGATGTTGACCTTGCAGGTCTTGGGCTGAGTCCCAAGCAAATCCGCTTGTGGGGGAGCGAGATCCTGGAGGCGCTCAAGCGCGGGACCGTGGCGCCGCTGGTTGAACGGGAACAGACGAAACGTCCAAATGATGCAGCGCTCAAGCGGCTGGAAAAGCTCAAGAGCTGGAGAAAGAGAGTTGCACAGGAGTTAGGCGTAGAGTCCGATATTGTCCTGCCGAAAATATATTTGAGTTCTCTGGCTGAAAATCCACCGAAGAATCTTCAGGAACTGGAATCGATCATGCACGACTCACCAACGCGTTTCAATCAATATGGTGGGCAGATGTATCGTCTCCTGGGAGGATAGGATGCGGATCAATTTTCATGGCGCAGCGCATACGGTGACCGGAAGCCAGCATTTGCTGGAAATCAATGGGCACCGCCTCCTGCTGGACTGTGGGCTGTATCAGGGCCGGCGGTCTGAGACCTATATCCGTAACTTGAACTTTGCCTATGACCCGCGCGGCGTGGATGCCGTGATCCTTTCTCATGCCCATATCGATCACTGTGGTAACCTGCCCAACCTTGTGAAACATGGATATGCGGGACCGATCTACGCAGTCCCCGCGACGGTGGATCTGGCAACGATCATGCTGGCTGATTCAGGTCATATCCAGGAATCGGATGCGGCGTTCGTGAATAAGAAGCGCCGGGCGCGCGGGGAAGCTCTGATCGAACCCCTCTATACCCAGGCGGATGCACGAAACGCTGCCGGCCTGTTTCGCGGCGTGAATTATGGTCAAGCATTTGAGCCGATACCAGGTGTCATCGCCCGTTTTATCGAAGCGGGCCACATCCTCGGTTCTGCGGCAATCTCATTGGAGATTGAGGAAAAGGGACGCAAGGTCCGGTTCTGGTTTTCAGGAGACATTGGTCGCTATAAATTACCACTGCTGCGTGATCCCGTTCTGCCGGATGATGTGGATTACTTGTTGATGGAATGTACGTATGGCGATAAACCGCATAATGATCCCACGGCGGCATTTGATGAGTTTCAAGAAATTGTCTCCCGCACGATCAAGCGCGGCGGCAAGTTGATTATTCCCGCCTTTGCCGTGGGGCGAACTCAGGAGTTGGTCTATCATCTCAATATTATGATGTTCGCGAATGATGTGCCTCCCGTACCGGTCTTTGTGGATAGCCCGCTGGCGGTCAACGCGTCGAACGTGTTTACGAAGCATCCCGA
>DATKED010000092.1:0-7986 GCA_035512375.1 Anaerolineales bacterium | reverse complement strand
TGATAAAATAAACAGGTAGGTCAGGCTGACAGCCTGACATAACCATTATCGGCGGGTTGAAAACCCGTCCTACAGCAAAACATCCAATGAACACCACACCAACCACCGAAGACCGCATCTGGGCAATCCTTGCGCACCTTTCCGCCCTTTCCTTTGGAATGGGAGTTCTTTTACCGATTATTGGCTGGTCGGACCAGCGGCGCAAGTCCAATTACGCGTCTTTCCAAAGTTTGCAGGCACTGGGATATCAGTCGCTGGGCTTTACGATTTGGGTCTTATCGTACCTCCTGATCATCATGCTAACCTCCATTGTCCTGCTTGTCTCACTGGGTTCACGGGGAAGTTTAGAATCGGTCTCGCCAACTTTGTTAATTATTGTTTTCATCCTGCTACTTGGTTTCTTTGCGGTCTACTTACTTCTGCCAATGGTTGCCGCCCTTGCGTGCGCGCTTGGAAAGGACTTTCGCTACCCGATCATGGGAAACCGACTGGCACGTTATTTAGGATACGAACCATCTCGGGACTCAGAAGATGGATTGTATGAAGATCATGAGTTGCGCTGGGTGGTGGCGATGGGACATTTCAGCATTCTTATCCTGCTCTGGGGGATGCTGGCGCCGCTAACTGCATGGATGTTACAGGGCAGGCACAGTCTTTTCCTGAAATTTCAATCCATTCAAACCCTCGTCTATCAGGCGGTTACGACCATCATTTATTTTGTTGGAGGATTCCTGTATTTGCTTGGCTTTATTTTCCTCCTCGCCGCAATGGGAGGAATTGGCGAACCAAATCTCAACTCGTCAATGGGAATCGTTGGCATAGTTATTTTCGGCATATCATTATTGATCTCTTTCGTGCTTATCTTATTCGTGCCGTTGCTACATATTCTGGGGCAATGGGCTGGGTACCGCGTGCTAAAAGGTGATAATTATCTTTATCCGTTGATTGGCAGAGTGGTTGAAAGATGGATCTCCAAAAATTCCACCATCGAGGAGAAATCTGCATGAAGATATTAATCGCCGCCGATATGGAAGGGATCACCGGCGTCACAACCTGGGAGCAGGTTACGCCGGGACACGCAGAGTACGCGCGTTTTCGCAAGTTGATGACTCAGGACGTGAATGCCGCAATCCGCGGGGCATTTGACGCAGGCGCAGACGAGGTCGTCGTTGCAGATGGACACTGGAACGGGTCGAATATTTTGATCGAGGAGCTTGATCCACGCGCAAGATTGAACACAGGCTCCCCCTCTCCGTTTTCTATGATGCAGGGAATCGATGAAAACATGGATGGCGTTTTCTTTGTTGGCTACCACGCCCGCAACGGCTCGCCCAACGCCGTCCTCGATCACACATGGTCCTCGAAGACCGTTGCCAATGTCTGGCTGAACGACATTTTGACAGGCGAGTATGGATTGAACTCGGCGGTGGCAGGTCATTTTAGGGTGCCAGTTATCATGGTATCCGGGGATCAGACAGCTTGCGCGCTGGTGACGGAATTGCTTGGCGACGTGGAAACGGCAGTGGTTAAACAAGCCTCGGGTCGGTTCGCGGCGCAGTGTCTGGCTCCACAAGTGACTCAGGAAATGATCCGCCTCAGTGCGGAGCGCGCGGTCGAGCGGCTGGCTGAAGGGGATGTGCCGGACCCGTTCGTCCTGGATACGCCCATCACCGTGACTGTGGAGTTTTTTTCATCAGACATGGCAGACCGCGCGACGCGCATCCCGTTTACAAAACGAGAGCGAACGCGCGTGTCATTCACCGTGCAGGAGATGGCCGCGGCATACAACGGTTTTCGCGCCATGGTTATGCTGGCATCGGGGTGAGAACAAACCTGAATGGACGCAACGCTCGGCTAAGGGAGGCGGACCATTTGTTTCGAGCATTTTTGTCCTAATCGGAAATCTCTGATTGCCTTGTACCCGTCATTTTCATATAATTGAGATCGAACGTATCCAATTGCGATCTATGGTGTATTCTTCATCATAAGAAAAGGAGGTGGTCTCGGAAAGCAATAACTCAATTCATTTTCGTTCGCATTGTATCCAATTAAATTTAATAAGGAGAGAGAGAGTCATGAAGACCAAATGGTCTGTTCTATTATCGTTGATCGCTCTGACTAGCCTGGTGCTTTCCGCTTGCGGTGCCACAGCCGCTACTGCGGAACCCGGTGGGCCCTTGCAGTCCATTGGTGAAGGGGAAGGAGAAGTCTCAATCATTTCGTGGGCTGGTTACATCGAGCGCGGTGATACCGATCCCAACTTTGACTGGGTGACTGAATTCGAAGCCCAGACCAGCTGCACGGTCACGAATAAAGTTGCAGCGACCTCCGATGAGATGGTTGCTTTAATGAATGAGGGCGGTTTTGATCTGGTAACAGCCTCGGGTGACGCTTCCAATCGCCTGATCTCCGGTGGTCGCGTGCAGGAGATCAATATTGATTTGATCCCCAGTTATGGCGAAATCGATCCCCGTCTGCAGAATGCTCCCTGGCATACGGTGGATACCGATGGCGATGGCGCAGCAGAGCATTATGGTGTGCCTTACTCATCCGGTCAAAATATCCTGATGTACAACACCGAGATATTTGGCGATGAGGCGCCGACAAGCTGGAATGTCGTGTTTGAAGAGATGACACTGGCGGATGGCGAGTCGAATGCAGGACGTATCCAGGCATATGACGGCCCCATCTATATTGCTGATGCAGCCCTTTACCTGAAGTATCACAATCCTGAACTTGGCATTACCGATCCATATTCCCTGACCCGTGATCAGTTCAATGCTGCCCTTGATCTACTACGCCAACAGCGCACGCTGATCAACCGTTACTGGCACGATGCCTTCGTGCAGATGGACGATTTCACCAACGAAGGTGTGGCAGCTTCGGGGTCGTGGCCATTCCAGGCAAATCTTCTAAAGGCTGGTGGAGCTCCGATCGAGAAGATTGTTCCGGTCGAGGGCGCAACCGGCTGGGCTGATTCGACTATGTTACATGTGGATGCGCCTCACCCCAATTGCGCGTACCTGTGGATGGAATGGTCACTCAATCCCAAAGTGCAGGGTGACCTGGCTGCCTGGTTCCAGAATGTTCCGGTTCGTTTGGATGCCTGTGAAGGAAACGAATTGCTCGGGCCGGATGGCTGCGTGAATAACGGCTTGAACAACTTCGACCAGATCGTTTGGTGGCGCACACCCACCACAGATTGCGGTGGTGGCCGTATGGAATGTGTCCCGTACCATGAATGGGTTACGAGCTACGTCGCTGTGATCGGTGGTCGCTAATCTCAATCGTGTTCTGACATCAGGCGGGATGCTCACCCGCACTGCGTGCCGGCGCAAGGGTCGCAAAAAACCGCCGTCCCGCCTGATGTCCTCTACCAGAACGAACCGAATTCCAAACGAGATATCAATATGATGAATGCATCAATGCCCGCTATACGTTTTGAGGATGTGAGCCGCCATTTCGGGGAAGTGAAAGCGGTGGATCACGCCGATCTCGAGATCCGGGATGGCGAATTTTTTTCCATGCTCGGACCTTCAGGCTCGGGGAAAACGACCTGCCTGCGCATGATCGCCGGTTTCGACCGGCCCACGTCCGGGAATATTTTTTTGTACGGGAAGGACGTCTCCAACCTACCCCCTTACGAACGGGATGTGAACACTGTTTTCCAGGATTACGCCCTGTTTCCCCATATGACCATTCAGGACAATATCGCATATGGATTAATGGTCAAGGGAGTTTCAAAGGCAGAGCGCTACAAGCAGGCAGATGAGATGCTGGATCTCGTGCGCCTGCCCGGGTATGGATCCCGAAAACCGTCCCAGCTTTCCGGCGGACAGCGTCAACGTGTGGCGCTTGCACGTGCCTTGATAAACCACCCCAAAGTCCTCCTGCTCGACGAACCGCTCGGCGCGCTGGATCTGAAGCTGCGGCAGCAAATGCAGGTCGAGCTGAAATCCATCCAACAACGCGTCGGGATTACGTTTATCTTTGTGACGCATGACCAGGAGGAAGCCCTGACCATGAGCGACCGCATGGCAGTGTTCAACGAGGGGAAGATCGTACAGGTCGGCACGCCGGCTGAAATCTATGAACGACCCGCGTCGCCCTTTGTCGCCGGATTTGTCGGCACATCCAATCTGGTCAGCGGAGAGGTTGCCAGGCGGATCACAGGCTCGGATGAAATGTTCTCGATTCGCCCTGAGAAAATTCATCTGGATTCGACCAATAGCGAACCGGGCAAGGAAATGCTATGCATCGACGGCATCATAAGAGATGTTATCTATCTCGGCTTGTTTACGCGTTATCTTGTTGAGATCGAAGGCGGCAGTGATCTTGTTGTCGTTGAACAAAACCTAAAGACCACTTCCATGGATGTGCTGGCTGCCAAAGGACAGAAAGTGCGCTTGCACTGGCACAAGGATCACATCAACCGGGTGGGAGGCTAGAAATGTTGGGTCGTGTCTCCACTTATCTGTATCAACATCCCCGCCTGGTATTGCTCCTCCTGCTGGGTCCGCCGCTGATCTACATGGCAGTCGTTTATCTTGGTTCCTTATTTGCACTGCTGATCAATAGCTTTTATTATCTTGAGGATTTTACCGGTCTGATTGTGCGTGAGTTTACTCTGAGGACCTATGGACAGCTCTTTCAGCCTGCTCATCTTGAGATCTTTTCACGCACAGCCATCATGGCGGCAGCGGTCACAGTCATCGATGCATTGATCGCTTTTCCTCTTGCTTATTACATTGCAAAATTTGCATCTCCACGCCTGAAAACCTGGCTCATCATTGCCGTGACGATCCCACTCTGGTCAAGCTACCTGGTGCGCGTCTACGCCTGGAAGCTGATCCTGGCAAAAGAGGGCATACTGTCCTGGTTTATTAATCTGCTGCATCTGGATGGCGCCATCAATTGGTTGCTGAGCTTCGAGAGTATCGGTGGATCGTCTCTGGCCCTTTCCCCCATCGGAATGTTCATTGTGTTTGCCTATATCTGGCTGCCTTACATGATCCTCCCGATCCAGACTGCGCTGGAACGTGTGCCTGACTCACTCCTGGAAGCCTCCGGCGATCTGGGTGCGAAGCCTGCACAGACGTTGCGGACAGTGATCCTGCCGCTGGCATTCCCCGGGGTGGTGGCGGGTTCCATCTTTACATTTTCGCTGACACTGGGTGATTTTATTGTGCCTCTCTCGCTCGGCAACTCCAAATTCTTTATCGGTCAGGCTGTTTACTCCTATCAGGGTACGGCGGGAAATATCCCGCTCGCCGCGGCAATGACGATGGGACCGGTCGTCATCATGATCGTTTATTTGCTGGTCGCTCGCAGACTGGGAGCGTTCAATGCCCTCTAATACCTCTTCCGGACGAAACGCCTCGTGGGGGTTGAAACTCGCCGCCATCGGAACACTATTGTTCCTGCATGTCCCCATCTGGATCATTTTTCTGTACACGCTGACGCCCGATGAAACAACGTTCACATTTCCACTCCCGGGGATCACCTTCCAGTGGTTTGGCGTGGCGCTTCGACGCCCGGACCTGTGGAGTGCTCTCCTCATCTCACTTCGGGTGGCTGTGGTGGCGACCCTGGCTGCACTGATCCTCGGCACACTGGCGGCCGCGGCGGTGTACCGCAGTAAATTCTTCGGCAGGGAAGCGATTTCGTTTCTGCTCGTCTTGCCCATCGCTCTGCCCGGCATTGTGACTGGCATTGCCTTGCGCACAGCGATGGGCGGATTGGACATCCCATTTTCCTACTGGACGATCGTGATCGGTCACGCCACATTCTGCGTGGTCGTTGTCTATAACAATGTGCTTGCTCGTTTCCGCCGTATGCAGGGATCGCAGATCGAAGCCTCGATGGATCTAGGCGCGAATTCATTCCAAACGTTTCGTTACGTTGTTTTTCCAAATATCGCCACTGCCCTCCTTGCGGGTGGAATGCTGGCATTTGCACTTTCATTTGATGAAGTAATCGTGACCACCTTTACCGCGGGCCAGCAGACTACGCTTCCGATCTGGATCTTCAGCCAGTTGACTCGTCCACGTGATCGGCCGGTGACAAACGTCGTTGCGACATTTGTGATCCTCCTTACTTTCCTGCCGATCTTTTTAGCGCAGCGGATCTCTGCCCAAAGCTCGGATACAGAAGGAAACAAATAATTAAGCAGGGGCGACCCACCCATTGCAATGGGTTGAACATCTTGACCCAGGGCCCGCTGGAGATATATCCAGAGATTAAGCCTGACGGGTTGCCCCTGCGCATTTAAACGGAACCAACTATCATCTGATCTGAAGCGGGGTATCCAAATCACCATGCAATCCTGATAAATTCATCCAAAATTCGTCCTCCAAAAAGATTGACATCACGACTGAACCCGTTACAATTGCGTCCAACCCTTAAAAGGAGAATACTATTGCAAGACTCGCACGAGTGTGAATGAAGAAATACTTGTGCCCCCTTTCTAATTTACGCCACGAATAAAATCTGGCTTCCGCCGCCCTCCAACTAATACTTGGTGAGGCGGCGGGACTGCTTAAGATAGTTGCAGTCAACACAGTGGTTCAGAGCTGTTGTGCTTTGGCTGTTTTTGTTTGCAAGAAATCAGATTTCGGAAGTCTCCGGAGGGCGCTCAACCCTGAATAGTTCCAAAAGACTTCCGGAGCCTATGGATTGTGTCGTCGCTTTGGCACTTATGCCGAAGACATTCTGGGCGAAATGCCTTCACCAAAACGAAAGGAAAGAATGACTGGTCAATATTACTCCCATCTAAACCCGAAATGTGACTCGGGCGAATTCGAAGAGAAAGGCGGATGCGGCGTGTTTGCCCGTGAGCCGATCAAAAAGGGCGAACTGATCTGCTTGTGGGGTGGGCGTATTGTGGCTGAAAACGAACTCGACCCAAATATGCCCTATTTCACGCAACGGATTCTTCAGATCGAAGAAGGGTTCTATCTGGAGGCGCCGCTGCCACTGGAACCGACCGATTGTTTCAACCATTCCTGCGAACCCAATGTGGGATTTACCGGACAAATCGGGCTGGTTGCCATGCGCGACATTATGGCAGGCGAGGAACTTAACTTCGATTACGCCATGTGCGACGGCACGCCCTATGACGAGTTCGATTGCTATTGTGGCAATGAGAATTGTCGCCGCCGCGTCTCAGGCTCAGATTGGATGCGCCCCGGATTATGGGAGAGATATAACGGCTACTTCATGCCATATCTAGCAAAGCGTATTGAGGCACTCAAAGCCAAAATACCAGTGCCTGTTTAACCTTGCCCAAAAATAAAACACGGATTGCGCACATGAATGTACAATCGGCGCAGTCCGTGTTTATGTTTAAATCATTTGCCTTCCGAATATTCACTGTCGCACTTGTGCTACGGCTGATCCCAGTTATTCTGGCGCGTGGACTGGGCATCGGGCTCGACGATATGTTCCAGTATGATATGCTGGCACGCAGCATCTCTGCGGGAAATGGCTTCCGCTGGTACGCGCAGGAGGACTTAAACCAGCTCGCTGCTTTCGTGGACTTTGACCTGTCCACCGTGAAGGAATATGATCCCATCCTTGGCATTCCCACCTCGTTCCGCGCGCCGCTGTACCCGGCGTTTCTTGCCCTCGTCTACTTTATCAGCGGGACGGATTTCTCCCGTTTCTTTGCAGCCCGCCTGGCACAAGTCCTGTTCCTCGGCGCGCCGCTCGCACCGTTGACGTATTGGGTTGCGCAAAGACTCTTTCTTCTTTCCTCTTTCATTCCAACATCGCAAGAGGAAAGAGGAAAGAAGATTGAACGAGCCGCCAGGATTTCGGCATGGATTGTTGCCTGTTATCCCATGCTACTTGTTTATCCTCTCGGTCTCGGCACAGAAAATCCATTTTTCGTTTTACTTCTCACTTCCTTCCTCTTCCTTCTCCTATCCATCGAAAAGCCCACTACATCCCGCCTTTTACTCTCTGGCTTTTTCCTCGCTCTCACAA
>DATKED010000091.1:0-2694 GCA_035512375.1 Anaerolineales bacterium | reverse complement strand
GCCAACCCAGCGACCACACCGCTGAATGAACTAGATTCCTTCACCTTTTCCGCGCCAAAGAGACGCGCCAGCATTCCAGTAAAGAGTGGGATGTTCGATGAACCACCCGTTTTCAAAACCGCATCAATTTCTTCAACATCAAGCCCAGATTTGGCAATGGTATCCAGCAAAACCTTTTCCACATCGATCAGATAATGATAAATGTCCGTTTCAAACTGCTGGCGAGTATATAACTCCCAAAGTGCAATGTCTTTATCTTCCAGGCTAATGATGGTCGCTCCGTCATTCGACAGAGCGATCTTGCCCGCCTCCACGCGGTTGTAAAAGGTGAAGGCCAGGTCATTATAGATGAGTCCCTGCAACGCCTTCACTTGGATGGGAGCTGTGCCCGCCTGAATGGCTTTATCCAGGATATTTTTATTGATGGGTGTGCCCAGCTCGGGGAGCGCCATCCAATCGGGAATGGCAAGGATCATTTCCATGATTTCGGGGTGATGCTTTACGCGATCATAACCAAAATGCGACAGCATTCGCTTCTCGATAATGGCGCGGTCGAAGTCGCTGCCCGCGATGTCCACACCGCCGCTGGCATAGACCTTGCGTTTCCTTGGATCGCCCAATCGCATCACGGCAATATCGAGCGTGCCGCCGCCAAAGTCAAAGATGATGATGTTCTGCAGTTTCGAGATGGATTGTTCATAGTCCAGCGCGGCAGCGATGGGTTCCAGTTCAAAATCAACTTCCTTAAAGCCTGCTTCCTGCGCGGCATGTCGCAGAGTCTCCTGTGTCTTGTGGTCCTGTTCAGGTGAATCAGAAAACTTGACCGGTCGTCCCAGCGTTACCGCGTGGATTGGTTCTCCTAGCACATCTTCCGCGCGTTGCTTCAACAGACTCAGATATGTCTTTGCCAGATCACCCACCGTGTAATAGCGCTCGAAAATTTGCGTGCCCTCATATCCCTCTTTGCGGAGCGCAGTCTTAAGATATTGCAGCAACCGCCCTGGCTTGAGTTCATCTACGTAAACAAAAATATCACGTACGTAGTGCATATCCGCGCCGCGCACATCGATCTCACCGACCCATTGCTTCACATAACGTCGCTGGCGGTTGACATTATCGCGGTAATAGTTCTCCACCGCCTCCTGCCCGATCGAAGTGCGATAATCACGCGTGACATAAAGCACTGTTTTGATCACCTCAGGCAACACATTTTTCGGATCGACAGGCAGTAATTGGACTCGCTGACCATCGTACACTGCGACTCCCGAATTGGACGTTCCAAAATCAATGCCGACTTTGATGCTCACTGCTGCGCTTCTTTCCACGCATCAGCCTGGATCACGCCGATGGACAGGATCAGGCCCCCGGCTTCGATCGAACCGGCGCCCACAATTGATTCCGCTACATGGACGTTGAGATTTCCCTTCGAGTCCAGCATCACGATCCGATCCGCATCCCGGACCGACGCCGCGCCGATAAAGCGGACTCCCTGCCCGAGCCGCGCGGGTGAGATCAAAGCCTGTCCCTTTGCCAGCGGGGACTTGGAGATTTCCAGGCTGTCCTGTTCACGGTGGATGACCTTTCCCGTTTGCGTCACAAACAGCATGGACTCATCAGGGTGTGGCACGAATGAGGCGATGACATAATCGCTGGCGGTCAGCTTGATGCGGTCCTCCGCGCTATACGAGAGTTCGTTCACGTCCAGCCCGAGCAATTTCCCTTCGATGGTGACAAAAGCGAAGAGGTCTTTTTTCTGGCAGAGCGTTACATCGAACGGCTGGTCAGATTTTCGCAATGTGCCCTTGCCGAGATAATGATTGCCAAGAATGGACTGTGCCATGGATGTCATCGTTTTCTTCACGCACCCGCGCCGACTGACCTGCAGGAAGAACTCGGAAAGCGGCAACTGCGAGATCGGCATGATGCAAGCGAGCCACTCGCCGGCGCGCGGTTCATCGGGCAGTGCAGCCTCTTCCCATGTCCATTCACCATCGATTCCAACTGTTGAAATGCTACTGACTGCACAGGTACTGACCCGCCCTGAGGTGAAGAGCAGCATCACTTCTTCGTTTGACGGCACCGCAAGCAGACGCGGCTGTTCGCTGCTTTGAAGTGTTTCATCAGCGATGCGACCTAATGCCTGAGTATCCGAATTGAGCTCGATACGGAACACTCGCCCATAGTTGTTGTACGCCAGCAGACCCATGGTGGACGCCGCGGCAGACCGGATGGGAAGTTCAGTCAGCATTGACTCGTCCGCGCCAAAGCGGCGTTTGAGCAAATCCAGTTGATATTCCAGGTGAGCGATGCGCTTCTGATATTCCTCGACGCGCGTACCGTTCTGCAAGGCGATATTCTCTGCTAGCAGTTCCTCATTGCGCTCGGTCAGCTCGCGCAGACGGTTGGCAACCAGCTTCACAATCGTCACCGCGGACCCGGGTCGAGCCTCGGCTTCTTTCATCCATTCGTCAATTTTGTGGGAGAAGGACATGGTGAGGTTCCTCGAATCAATAATTATACATGAAGGGTATCTGTGCATGACTTTGCAATTGTTGCTTCATTGGGAATTGCCGTGATAGCCGCCAGATCTGGGGGTATCAAAAGCGATAAAATCATGGCAAAAATGCAGCCTGGGTCTGCAGAACACGGATCAGAAATGACAAAGGCACAAATCACAATCCCACTGGATATTCC
>DATKED010000090.1:0-3779 GCA_035512375.1 Anaerolineales bacterium | reverse complement strand
TCGTGAAGTACTGATAATGACCAATGTAAAGCCCATATTCTTTAAAATGCCGGGTATTGTAGAAGGAATACCCGCGAACCATCCGAGCAGGTAGGCAATGAAAATATAGAATAAGGCAACAAGAGGCGGATGAATATTTTTGTTGATGTCAGGATGGTCCTGCTCTTTCAGAATGAAATTCCTCAAAGTTTAGATTTTCTGCGCAGTCATTAGAAAGACGGGGAATGTCTTCTCTTCATTACCTATTTTCTTTTTGATTTCATGGGCTGTCGAAAAGGTGACATTTGTAAAACCGCTGTCTTCAACAATCTTCTGAAGCTCATCACGATTAAAGCCTGGATGCACATCGGTCGTCCCGTCGGTGTGGAATGAGCCATCCTCCTTATCCAGATCAGCGACCAGCAAATAACCCTTGCTCACAAGCAAATCACGAAACTTGACCAACATATCGTTTACCTCTTGAATATGATGCAAGGTCATCAGTGAATAGGTTAGATCGTACCGTTCAGCTGGTAAAGGATCATGCGTCAGATCGAGCCGGACGGGATGCATATTCGTCACGCCTGCGCCGGCAATCTTTGCGTCAAGCACATCCAACATCCCCCGGGATGTGTCAGCCAGTGTAATGGAACCCAAATCCGATTGAAGTGCAAAACTCAACAGACCGGTGCCGCAGCCATATTCAAGAGCCTTCATTCCGGTTGACAATCGGATCGCCTTGCGAATGGCATCTGCCACCACTCGGGCACGTTCCACTTTTTTGGGATCCGAGTCCCAGTCTTTTGCGCGTTCATCGAAGTTGGTCATCTACGCCCAATTTTCCAATGTTTCTTTTACTTTCATCAAAAACCAGTCCGCGGATGCACCATCAAGGAAGCGGTGGTCGAACACAAACGACAAGTACACCATTGGGCGGATGGCAATGGCATCGTCGATGACGACGACCCGCTTCTGCATCGCGCCCACTCCCAGGATCCCGCACTGCGGCTGGTTGATCACAGGGAAGGCAAACAGCGATCCGCTGATGCCGTGATTGGTGAGCGTGAACGTCCCGCCCTTGACGTCATCCGGCTGGAGTTTTTTCGATCGCGCCCGGTTCGCCAGGTCATTGACCGTGCGTGCCATCGCCAATAGAGACAAATTATCCGCGCCTTTAATGACGGGGACTATTAAACCTTCTTCGCCAAGGGACGTGGCCATGCCAATGTTGACATTCTTGTGAACCAGAATGCCTTCATCCGTCCAGGAGGAATTGACGTTCGGATATGCCTTCAGCCCCGCCACGATCGCCGCCATGAAATAGGCTGTGAATGTCAGTTTGACGCCATCGCGGGTAAACGTCTCCTTGTTGGCAGAGCGATGTTTGACTACGCGACTCATATCTGCTTCCATGACGGTCAACACATGCGGCGAAGTATGCTTGGACATGACCATGTGCTCGGCGATCTGTGTTCTTATCACAGTGTGTTTGATTAACTGGTCACCAACAATTGGAGTAACTGTGGGAGCAACATGCGAAGGCCGACTTGTGACGGGAGTTCTCGTTTTACCAGCTTCCACAAAATTCAAGATATCATTTTTTGTAATGCGCCCATTCAAGCCCGTACCCTGCACCTGCTGCAAATTGACTCCATGTTCCGACGCGATCCTTGCGACAACGGGAGATATAAAGCCAATATCCTGTTTGGTCGATGGTCGAACGTCTAAAGCCTCAGGTCGAGGAGAGGTTGGCATTTGACTTTGAACAGTTTCAACCGGAGCCCTGGCAGCAGCCGGCTTGTCACTGACAACTGACGGTTGTCCACTTTCCACCGATTCCCCGGGTTTGCCAATGAATGCCAGTATCGCTCCCACCTTGGCAGGGACCCCCTCCTGAGCCATGATCTTCAACACCGTCCCGGACGCAGGCGCGGGGATTTCGGTATCCACCTTGTCGGTGTTCACCTCCAGAAGCGGCTCCAGCTCGTCGACCGAGTCGCCCTCCTTCTTGAGCCACTTTGTGACTGTTACTTCCTCGACACCCTCGCCGAGCAGGGGGACCAAAACTTTAGTAGCCATTTTTTCCTCTTTTCACCACAAAGGGTCACAAAGGACACAAAGATTTCCCTTAGTGCCCCTTTGTGGTTAGAATATTTTTGGATACGAAGAAGGATCCACTTCATTCATCAACTCGTACACCGCATCGAACACCGTCTCTGCGTTCGGCTTGGACCAGTAATCCCCGTCGCTTCCATACGCGGGACGATGTGCTTTCGCCGATAAAGTACGCGGTTCCGAGTCCAGGTGATAGTATCCACCCTGTTTCTCGATGACTTCCTGCATCATGTAAGCGGAGGCGCCGCCCGGCACATCTTCATCCAGGAATATGACGCGGCTGGTCTTTCTGAGAGATTCAACAATCCTGCCATGGATATCGAACGGTAAAAGAGATTGCACATCCACCACTTCAACATCAATGCCCACTTTCGATAACTTATTCGCAGCATCCATCGCAATGCGGCAGCACGCCCCATAGGTGACAATTGTGACATCGCTCCCCTGGCGGATCACCTCAGGTACCCCGAGCGGAACCGTGAACTCACCAATATTATCAGGTAATCGTTCCTTTACACGATAGCCGTTCAACACCTCCACGATCACGGCAGGCTCGTCCGCCTTTAACAAAGTGTTGTAAAAGCCTGCCGCGCGTGTCATGTCGCGAGGCACAAGTACATTCATGCCGCGCACCAGGTGAATGATCCCTGCCATGGGAGAACCCGCATGCCAGATCCCCTCCAGGCGGTGACCGCGCGAGCGGACGATCACAGGCGCGGCCTGTCCGCCTACGGTACGCCAGTGCAGGTTCGCAAGATCGTCGGACATGATCTGTAATGTATACAGCAAATAATCGAGATATTGGATTTCGCAGATCGGACGCAGGCCGCGCATTGCCATGCCAATCGCCTGTCCGAGGATGGTCACTTCACGGATACCCGTATCGGTCACTCGCAGCGCGCCATATTTTTCCTGCATTCCTTTGAGGCCCTGGTTCACATCACCCAAAAAACCCACATCCTCCCCGAACGCAATGACGCGTGGGTCGCGCCCCAGAATGGAATTGAAAGCGGCGTTCATGACTTCGAAGCCCATCACGGTCGGCGATGAGTCCGAATAGGCAGGCTTCACTTCCTTTACAGCAACCGCCCTGCCCGTGTGTAAATGGGAGCCGTACCGCTCTGTGTTGATCCTATCCTGCTCATTTTTCCACTGGACCAGCACCTGCCTGGAGGGATGCGCTTCGTCACGCAGGACTCTCAGCGCTTCGTGCGCGGCGCTGTGGACGTCCCGCCTCAACGGCGCAGACAGGGCTGACAGCCGGTCCCTGATCTGTTCCAGCTCTGAAGCATGGGATGAACTGCCCGCGATCTCATCGAGCATATCCATGACCTGACCGCGCTCCTCAAGGATCGGAGCCAGGTAGGCTTCCCAGGCATGCTTGCGGATTGCCTCCACGGTTGCCTTATCCTCTTTTTCAACGGCAGCCAGCTCGGGTTCCGAAATGACCCGCTGCTCGATCATCCATTCACGCAACTTGCGGTTGCAGTCAAACTCCTTTTCGAACGTGAGCCGCTCCAGGCTCTTATATCGCTCGTGGCTTCCGGATGTGGAATGCCCCTGCGGCTGGGTCACCTCGGTGACATGCACAAGCTGCGGGATGTGATACCTGCGTGCAATATCTGCCGCATTCTGATACGATTCGAGCAGCGCGGGATAGTCCCAGCCGCGCACCTGATAGAGAT
>DATKED010000089.1:0-7085 GCA_035512375.1 Anaerolineales bacterium | reverse complement strand
AAGCCACAAAGAAGGCATTCGCCAGAACCAGAAGGAATACGATGGCAATATCCATCGCTATCGAGCCTGTTAATGTAGAAGCGGCATGCTCCACAAGATAATCCTTAAACTGAGAATCAAAACACCGACTTCAGTATACATCAGCATCCGGGGTTGAAGGCAAACAGGACGTGGACAGATAAAATTTCTATAGAAAGGCATGAGCCAACTTCCAGGAATTTTCCTTCGCGGATATCACAAGCCACACTTCCATTTCTCCTTTGCCCTTCACATTCACAGTGCCGCGCGGCTCACACACAAATTCATCTTTGATCAGATCGTAAGTGGCGCGCGTAATTTGAACCGCATTGCCGAGACCATGTGATTCCATCCGGCTGGCGATGTTGACGGCATCGCCCCAAACATCGTAAACAAATTTTCGGCGACCGATCACGCCTGCGATCATCGAACCCGAATTGATTCCCAATCGAAAACTCACCCGGTGATTATTGCCAAACGTATGTGTGGAAATGTAATCGCGCATCCCCAATGCCATGTGCGTCAATGCCTGGGCGTGATCAGAGCGGCCGCGCGGCACACCAGAAGCAACCATGTAACTATCGCCGATGGTCCTTATCTTTTCCACACCGTATTTGTCCAGCAGGGAGTCGAAAAAAGAGAAGACTTCGTTGAGCAACTCGACCATTTCCACGGGGTGCAATTTTGCAGAAAGCGGAGTGAATCCCACCATGTCCGCAAACAGGACGCTCGCCTCATCGTACTGATCGGCAATGGTGCGGCTCTCGTTTTTTAGTATGGCGGCGATCTCTTTGGGGAGGATGTTCAATAATAGTGATTCAGATTTCTGCTGGAACATGTTCTTTTGACCGACAAAATAAAAGACCATCATGAAAACAAGCGAGCCAACCCCCAGGAGGTTGATGACAAAGAAGAAAATCACCAACATTGGCGACAGATTGTTGGTGAAACGCACGTAGGGCTGTAAAAATCCACTGAGAACCACAAGGATCGCAAAGGCAAGAAACCAGCGTGGAGCATGACGGAGTTCATCGAAGAGCAATGCGCCCAGAGGACAAATCAGCGACCACAAAATGACCGCGCTGCTGTTGATAAATCCTCCCAGCGCCACCATCAGAAAAAAGGGCAGCAGAAGAATCAAGGCGAGTTGACTGAAACGAAAGAAGCGATACTGGCGCGTCCGTCCGAATTGAAGGATGCTGAGCAGGGATATAAAGGAATAAGAGAGTGGAATTGCCCCAGCCAGCGGCTCGTCTGAGAGGATGTAGATCAAACCCCATGCGACCCCCGCGACCATGAAAGGAAAGGCACATATCACCAGCAGGGATTTTTGCAGGCGGATATCATCATCGTCGTCTGGGTCAGAACCAACCCGGGCTATGGCCAGAAGCGCCCGTTGAATCAAACGTTGGATCATGGTATTGCTCCTCCATACCACTCATGTGCCATCATTATCATGTATTAATTTTTGCAACATTGACCTGCGTCAATATACGATCACCTGGTCTGCCTCCACCGTCCAATCGCCCAGCAGGTCCATGTTGCCCATTTCGACGCCCTCTGTCAAATCCTCCAGCCCGAGACCTCGGGGACCGCAGCACGTCCCTCAGGTGGCAACCTTCCCGCGCTTTGCCAGTGACTTGACCATGCGCTCGATGTTGTAATACCCCTCGGGTGTTTTCTGTTCCTTGCGGGCGCAATAAACTGCATCGGCGACCAGAAAGACTTTTACCTGCACGCCCTCACGTTTGACCAGATTCATGGCATGCCGCATGGCATTATAGGGACGTTCATTTCCATACGGCGCATCGTTGATCACAAACAGAAATTTTTTATCCATTTGGTTCTTCTTTCCCTGGGAGCTAAAGAGTTTGGGTGAAAAATCGGCTTGAGGTGGATCTTATCATTCTTTTCATTGTTCCTTTTTATAACTTGCGTTGGGTTTTAGCCGTGTAATACGTGCCCTTTCGTGATAAGTAATTTCCGCTCCTGATGCATTTTGCATGATTTTATCAGTCTGAGCATATACATCATTTTGGCGTGTGGTTATTGCCTCGTCTTTCGGTTCATCGTCGAAGGCACTGTACTTTGCCCAATAGTCCCGCATTTCGTAAACCGAGGACGCATACGTGACGAGCTCGAACTCAGCTTTGCCTTCGATTCGGTACAGACCGCGCAGAACGGCCTCTTCGAGCGCTTTATCAGCGTGTTGCAGGCCCTCATCATAATCATAGCCTGGGTCCGATTCAGTAAACAAAAGATCGCCCCCTTGATGGACCTTGATCAATGGCGCTTCGCGCACGGGATGGATGTCAATCAGGCATCCATCGGGTTTTATCAGGTGGATGATTTCCTCAAGGGCATGAACCATGCCCTCTGCTTCCATTCAACACAGCGACCATGAGAGAATCGCCATATCGAACGTTGAAGGTTCACTCGCGGCGGCGAAGTCTTCGAACGCGGCATGGTGGAATTCGACACGGCCCTTTAGCTCATTGGGTGTGTTTTCTTTTGCCTGCGTAATGCTCCCCTCGAAGGGATCAATCGCTGTGACGTGTACCGCCTTATCCGCGTAACGCCAGGTCAGGCGCCCATCGCCGCAACCAATCTCCAGCACGCGCTGACCGTTGAAATCCCCCAGATCGAACAGGGCGCGCGGTTCGTTGTTACCCGGGTCTACTCTGATTGTCATATGGGATTATCCTTTCATAGGTATCGCTGCATCTGGATACTTTTCCAGGCTAAAGCACTGCCATCTTTTCGTGGGTCCGGGCAGCATCGGGCAACGCGCCCATGGCTTCAAATGCTTCCAATGCGCGGGTGAAATGGTCACGTGCTTTGGTGGTGTTTGATTGTCCAGCCGCCGCTTCCCCCAATTCAAACAATGTCCGCCCGATCTGGTAACGGGTGCTCAGCGAGTTGAATAATTCCAGCGCTTGATTCAATCTTGATTCTGCCTCGCTGAATTCGCCAGCCAGAAGATAGGCCATACCCTGCGCGCGATGGGCAATGGCTTGATACAACTTGTGGTCATAGCGCGAGGCGAACTCTTCCGCGAGGGGCGCGTATTTTTGCAGGGCGGCTTGGTCGCGTTGCTGAGCGGCGGCATCTGCCAGCATGGCATACAGGTCATGGTCCCCAACCCATGCGGCAGTTCGATGCAACGCGATTTCAAGATATTTTTGAACAAGGGCGAACTCGCCCTCCGCCATCAAAGGCTGGCAGAGTCAGTAGTAATTATCCCGCCCGAACCGTTCCTCTGTCCCATCCAGGCCAATCATCAGGTTGCGTGCTTCCTCGCGTAATTTTTCGGCCTGCTCCATGTCGCCGCGCCGCGCATGGACACTGGCGTTCAATGCGACCTGAAAACAACTAGCCCACACAAGCTTGAAGAATTTTGGGTATTGTTTTTCAAGGGCGCGCCATTTTGCCTCGATTTTTGTAAGTTCATCCCATTGGTCGGTGAGGTATAGGCAATGGGATTGCACGCGCAGGATACCCAGCAGTTGATCCATATCACGTGTCTGGGAGGTGAGTTTTTCCGCTTCGAGCAGGTGCGGCATGGCTCTGGCATATTCACCCACATAGACTAATACTGCACCCGCCTGATTAAGTACGTCGGCACGCTTATTGATATCCGTAAAGCGCGGATCGCGGATCAAGTCCAGCCGGCGCAGTTCGAGATCCACGCGTTCGCGAAACAACCCGAGCCCTCCATAGGAGTTGCTCAGCGCGTTCAACGCCTCGGCAAGCTGCCTGGGTTCGCCCAATTGTTCCGCCAGGTCCACCGCGCGGCGGGCATATTTCTCGGCGGAATCCCAATCCTGAGGGACGCGATGCAACCAGGATTCGATTGAGAGTTCCGTGAGAAAGCGGATAGTCTCTTTATGGGGAGGTTGATTCTCAATGAGATTAAGGCCTGTGACTTTATTTTCCTTCAAAACCGACTCGAAGCGTTGAATATCCTCCCAGCGATTCATGCGCGAGATGGCATTGATGATCTTGCGGTGCAGGCGGATCTTAATTTCGTTGGTTGGGTCATCCTTTGCACCCAGTAAAGAGATGAATTCCTGATAAAGCGGAACCGCCTCGACCCCCTCATGAATCAGACTGAGAATATCGGCAAGATGCTCCAGCAATTCGCGGCGCAGTTCAAGCCGGTCTGATTCGACAAAATCGAGCGCGGCGCGCAGGTGCTGGATTGCCGCGTCGTAGGCGTACAGCGATTCGGCGCGTTCTGCGGCTTTGCGCGCATATTCAACGGCTTTCATAGAATCATCGGCGGCGGAAAAGTGATAGGTCAGGCTTTCGTAATCATTGGGGGATAGTTTCTCGATGGCCCTGGCAACGCGCTCGTGGGCGCGCTTCCTTCTGCGACTGCTGATGCCTTCATACAATGTCGTCGGGATCAGGGCGTGAACAAAGGAATATCGTTCCCCATCCTTCCCTTTTACTTCTTCGATCAATTGGGCGCGCGTGGCGGCTTCCAATGATTCGATCAGCAGGTCTTCGTCATGATGTTCATTGGAATGGAGCAGGGTATCGAAATCGAATTCCCTGCCAATGACGGATGCCAGCGTCAATGCCTCCTGCGCCTGAGGTGGGAGCCGCCCGACACGGGTTTGGATCGCCAGCCTCAGACTTTGCGGGATTTCCAGTTCATCCATGCTGGGGCGATGCCAACGACCATCTGTGTAGGTAAGTTTGCCTGATTCGACCAGGGCTTTGCAGACCTCTTCGATGAAAAATGGATTTCCTTCGGTTTCCCGATAAATGCCATCCAGGAAATCTGGCGTGGTAACCTCAGCAAACATTGTCGTGAGCATGTCGCGTGTACGTTCCTTATTGAGGCGCGTCAATTTGATGCGGGTTGCGATGCGCTCACGGTTGAGATCGAGCAGGACTTCATTCAGCGCACGCGCTTCATCGAGTTCCATTTCGCGGTAGGTGAGCACGGTCATCATGCGCGGGCGGGTTTTTTGCAAAGTAGACCGGCTTCGGCGCGCGAGATGGCGAAGGAGGGACAGGGTTCCGGGATCCGCCCAATGAGCGTCGTCGAGGAACAGCATCAGGGGTGTCCGGAGCGAGAGGTGCGCGCACAGTTCGAGCATGCTGTCGTAGATCCGTTCCTGTTCGCTTTCCGTATCCAGTGGTTGATTAATTGGCGCATCGGCATAACGGGCGCGCACGGTGGGGGCAAGCGTCAGGATGTCCGCGAGAACGTATTCTGGTAGTAAATTCAGGAGCACCGGGTTCTGGGTAAATGCATCCTGGATGATTTGGGCGATTGGCGCATAAGGCGCGCCGCCTTCGGCATAACATTCTCCAATCAGCACTGTCGCCCCGCTGGTTTTCACCTGACCCATTAATTCGCGCGTGAAGCGTGTCTTTCCAATCCCCGGCTCGCCACTGATCAGAAGAGCCTGACCTTCGCCTGCAATGGTTTTTTGCC
This sequence comes from Anaerolineales bacterium, assembly GCA_035512375.1. Classification (GTDB taxonomy): domain Bacteria; phylum Chloroflexota; class Anaerolineae; order Anaerolineales; family Villigracilaceae; genus Defluviilinea. The sequence continues at coordinate 1,615 of DATKED010000089.1, read as the reverse complement.
AGCACAGGTTTGCATCCATCAATTCGCGTTCGCGCCCGATCAATTTGCCGCGCACAATGCGATCCAATAGGGATATGGTTGTATCTTCGGCAGAGATCAAGGCGGGTGTGGAGCGGAGTGGCGCGAAGTCTGTGGGCAGGCCCTGGATGAGAAGTTGATACAGGCGCATCGGGCGAAGCACATCCTTCAACTGCCATTCGCCTATATCGCGCAATTGAACGCCTTCGGGCAGTTCGTCATGCACCAGTTCCTGCGTGGCGAGCGAAAGCAGAACCTGCCCACCATGCCCCGCGGACGTTACACGTTGGACACGGCTTAGGGCGACATATCCGTGATATTCACTGTTCTCTTGAATCTCAGCCCTGCCGGTGTGAATCCCGATCCGCACTTTGATAACGGCGTCCTGCCATGCTTCATGATGAAGACCGTTTTGTACCTGAACTGCGGCACGAATTGCATCACCTGCGGTGTGGAATGCGGCGCTGAACGAATCGCCGATGATTTGAAAGACATGACCGTGATGGGCTTCGATGGCTGCGCGCAGGATGGCATGATGCCGCGCCCGCGCGGTTTCCCAGGTGTCGGGCAAGTCGCGCGCAAGTTTGGTACTGCCTTCAATATCAGTGAAAAGGAAGGTAACGGTACCGGAGGGGAGATGCATAACGTCTTCCTTGATCCTTATTATAAAGCTGCGAGTCTTTCACGGACGTGTATCGCGTCCGGGACAGCGCCAATTCCCTCAAAGGCATTCAAAGCCTGGGAGAAATGTTCATACACGGCAGGATGATCGGCGCGCGCAACAGCCAATTTCCCCATCTCAATAAGCGTGCGCCCGATCAGGGTTTCATTGTTTATCATCAGGATTTACTCCTCTCCAAATTCAACGCCGGTAACTTCTCCAATATCTCCTCATCGGACAAATCATTCTTCCAGCCATACGCCGCAAAGACAGTTTGATCGGGCTTGTTGCGGACGATAGCCGCGTTGTCCCTGATTGCGTTTCAACTCGCGACTGATGGTCGATTTATGAATCCCGACCACCTCTGCTATTTCGGTTCGAGAATGTCCTGTTCTGTTAAGCGCATAAATCTGGTATCTTTGTTCCTGGGTAAGTTGGTGGTAGGTCCTCATTTGTGCTCCTTTGACTTGGTCATCTGAGTAGCACATCCTACCCCAACTTACCACTCAGATTTCTTCAAAGTTGCACTTGTGAGTTGAATCCGCATTATTTGATCTTCGCCTGAATGACATCGTATTTTCTGTCTGTCGGCATGATAAATAAACACTTCCCTTTGCTTCGCTTTTCCCAGAGTTCGCCGATATCGCGTTTTTCTTTTTCTTCCGGGTTGTTGTATCTGTCTTTGCCTTTGTATTCAACAGCCAGATAACGCCCGTCGTTGAGTTTGCAGACAAAGTCGGGATAGAAGCGGTCTGTTGAGGTTTGATACCAGAAGGAGAGGGATGGCTGGTTGCTTATGTTCCTGACCCAGAATTCCACTGTATCCAGTGTATCGATGAATTCGGCGCATTGCTTTTCTTCGTTGCTGTCGAACCTGCCGACTTCGGGGTAGTAGTGTTTCTTGAAGTCGTGTTGACCACGATACAGCGAACCCAC
>DATKED010000088.1:0-3514 GCA_035512375.1 Anaerolineales bacterium | reverse complement strand
ATAAAAGAGATCGAGATGAACTTCTCCGTTTTTGACAATCCCGACGTAATAAGTGTCCGCTTCCAGTGCATCCTGAATAGTTGCATTCAATAGTGAGATGGTCTGTCCGGTGTCCAGCGACATCATGATTTGGCGACTCACTTTGTTTATCGTTTCGAGCTGGTGAATGTGCTGCCGGGTTGTGCCTTCGATCCGTGCTACAGCTTCGATGATCAGGGTACTGATAAGGAAAGGGGTGAAAAACTCAAACAATTCAGAAATTTCATGAAGGTTGGGAACATAAAACCACAGGCTGATAAGGAGGATGATCGCCAGGTTGACATAGGCGCTTCTCCGCCCTGCTGTGATAACGACACCTGTAATTCCCAGAATGCTCAGGATGTGAAAAATCTCAATCAACCTGCCGGGCAACAAATAGGGCAATAACCCAAGTCCTATCCCACTGGTAATGGGATTTATCCACGTCGAAAACATTGGGTATTTAGTTGAACTACTTATCAACCGGTCGAAGACGATGACGTGCAGCAAACCGGCAGCACTGTAGACCATTAAAACGTAATTGGGTGGGCTTTCCACAGTTAACCCCTCGATGAACATCAGTGCCAGGATGGCGAGCGCAGTCAACGTCAGCGGATAAATGAACTGGCGGAGCTCATACTGGGAGAACGGCATTGCACCGTTGGTGTTTTTCACAGAACCGTTTTTTCCTCCTCGGTGAGTTCGTGATAGGGGAGTTGCGTAAGAACCACCACTATCTCCGGGTCGAATAATACCCCGGCTTGCTCCTGCATGTAGCGCATCGCATCCTCGGCAGACGCCTTCGAGCGGTAGGCGCGCTTGCTGGTAAGAGCATCGAACACATCTGCGACCGCAAAGATGCGGGCCTGGGTCGGGATATCCTTGCCGCGCAGTCCGTGCGGGTAACCGCTTCCATCCCAGCGTTCATGGTGATACCTGATTACGGACAATGTATCCTTCAGGAACGGGATTCCCTCAACGATCCTCGCGCCGATATCCGGATGAATCCTCATGGTTTTCCATTCCTCTTCGGTGAGTTTCCCCGGCTTATGCAGGATGGTATCGCTGATCCCGATCTTGCCGATATCGTGGAGCAGTGCGCCTCGTTCCAACGCCTTGATTTGATCTCCCTTTAAGCCAAAAATTTCAGCCAGCATGCATGCAAGGCGGCTGACCCGTGTGCTGTGACCCTCTGTTTCCCGATCGCGCGCATCCAGTGCAGACATGAGGGCTGTCAGCGTTCGATCGTAGGTGAGCTCCAGTTGGGCATACGCGGCTTTGATCTCCTCAGCCTGTCTCTTCGATTCCGCGAGAAGGATCGAACGCTCGAGCGCGACCGCTGCCTGGTTTGCCAGTGTCTGGAGATTGGCGAAATTGTGACCGCGACTTTCAGGGATGTTCATCCACAATGCGCCGTAAGTTCCCCCGGGCGTGGATAACGGGTAACAAACCAAGGATCCGTTTTCCGCGGAAACGATGATGCTTTGGCCGGTCTGGATGGCTTGATCGATAATCTCCCTTGGATGATCGCGTTGCGAGCGGAACCCGCTCGCATCCATTTCCACCTCGGCCTCCACCTTGCCTTCACGCGTCAACAACACGATGCCGGTGTCCTTTGCGTTTGTCAGTTTGTTCGCCGCGGCGCTGATCAATTCCGCTGCGTCGCTCAACGCTTCTGCCTGGATCACATCAACGCTCAGTTTGTACAGCATGGAGGTGGTGTTCAGGGTATTCCGCAATTCCTGGTACAACCAGGAACTCTCGATGGAAGCCGCCGCCTGCGAGGCGAGCAGGTTTGCCAGCGATTCATCGTCCTCTGAAAAGAATACGCCCTCCTGTTTGCCAAACGCAAGAATCGCGCCGATGCTCAACCCGTGCAGGCGAATCGGGATTGCCAGTGCACTCCTCAAGGCAGGGCTGTCGAGATCGAGTTTGGTTTTCGCGTATTTTCTCACATCGCGCACCCTGAACGACTTGGCGGCGTGCAGGGCTGCATGAAGGATTGGTTCGCCTGTGGGATCGGCATTCAATGTAGTGAAGAGCCGGGCGCCTTCCCCGGCGGATGAATTGCGGGAAAAATTTCCCTGTTGATCCAACAGTGTGACGAACACGAATCTCGCCTCAAGAGTCCTGCGGGCAATCATCGCAATTTCCTGCACGGCGGCTTGAGGGTCGAGCAGAGTGGTGAGTGAGATACCTGCCTGGATTAATTCCCGCAGCCGCTGATGGTAACTGTAACGCTGCCAGGCGTGCGCAAGTTCCGACGCCACGTCTTCAGCGATGACCGCATCCGCAGGGGAAAATGCGTGCGCCTTTTCAGCGCCGATTTCAAGCACACTTTTCACCTGGCTGTGCTGCAGGATGGGAACCCCAATCATGGACAGCAAACCGCTTTTGTTGACATCGAAAATATCGGGGTCGGTGCGCGTGTCGTTGACAACCTGAGTTTTCTTCAGTCGAGTGGTTCTGCCAAGCAAGCCTCGTGTGGATTCCTGCTGATATCCAGGGGGGAGATGATTAGACAGGTCACCTGCGGATGTGAGGACAAGAAATTTCTGATGTTCGGAGTCGTGTATCAATAATGTGACCACGGAGCAGTTGATCACGCGTTCGAGAGTATTGACCGCGAGCTGGGCGGCAACCTCTGGTTCGAGTTCGGCTTCCAATTGGCGGCTTAGTTCATTCAACAGGGTCAATTGAGTGGAACGGCGTTTTTCGGTATCAAGCCGGCGATTAAGAATGGAAATTTGTTCTTTGAACCCGTCAGTGGTATTTTCAAGACCTGCGGTGGAGGAGGTTTCCTCGTCATTCGAGACGGGATAATGGGGGGAGGATTCCTTCGTAGGCCAGGTGTTGAGGTAGAGTCCGATAGAGGTCAGAGCGGTGATCAAGCCGCTAAGGGTGAATCCAGCTTCCCCGGCGCGTGATGCTGAATCGTCCTGCAGGAGAAGCATTCCCACTGCCGTGATTAATTGGATCGCGATCAATATCACGGCAATGAAGCTTGAATATTTGTTTACAGAAGCAGGTGAACGGAGGGCGGCAATGTATAACATCAAAGCCAGCACAAGGAAGATCGCACCCGGCAGGATGTTGCCCAGGGTAGCGAGATATTGCAACAAAAAGTTCAACCTATCCGGGGCCAGCCAAAATCCCTGGGCTATGAGGGAAATGAGGGAGGCAATGAGAAGCAACAGGCTGCGGTAGATGGGTAAAGGCGTATTCTTCATTGAGGTGTGCGCAAGGGTTTCAAGCATTATTTTACTGCATGACATCTGGGCGCGCAGGCGGGTTACATGTGGGGGAGCACTCAAAAGTTGTTAGGCAGCCATAGATAGAGCGGCCCGTTTGGAAATCAAGATTTCCCAGCTACCGCTGAGCCAGGCGGCGCGGGCTTTGGCGGTGAGAAGGGCTCCGCGCTCGGTCCAGCGAGCGCCGGCGCGTTTGAGGCGTAGGGTGGAAATTTGTTTTCCACCGCTTTCGACGGTGCCACTGC
>DATKED010000087.1:0-12423 GCA_035512375.1 Anaerolineales bacterium | reverse complement strand
CACGTTCGACACGATCGGCAACCGCCTGTGCAACTCTGGTTACGTGTTCCTGGTCGGTCTGATTTTCAGCAACGCTAATTGCCAGCGAGTCATAGTAGGAGGAACCGCCAAGCCATTCCAACGTTTTGGGAGTGACATAGGCGTTCATCATATTGGTAAAGCCGAACGGAAATCCTGTCACATCATGCATGTACCCGGCAAAGGTTAACTCGCGGCGCCTACCGCTGTTCAGTTCAACAAGGATCCTGTCGCCGACCTGATAACCGAGTGTCGCGGCAGAGGCGTCCACAATGATCCCCTTGTCGCCAAGGGGAGGCAGGCTGGTTTCACCGAGCGCAGGTTTCAGCTGGTTGAGCGTGGTCCGACTCGGATCTTCCACAGCTGTGAACTGGATGGAGACTTTCTTGTCGTCGGTGCGGACCACGGTCGCACTTGTCGATTTGCGACCCTCAACCGCATCCACGCCAGGCACTGCGCGCGCGATTTTCACCATATCATCATCCAACGGACCAGCATAAACTGTCGCTTCAGAGGGACTGGCAGAAAGGTAATCGCTATCCATACTTTCTCCCATGTAAAGTCCCATACTGGTGTTGAAGCCAACGGCGAATACGCCAACAGCAATTGTGATGATGGTCAGGAAGGTGCGCGATTTATTGCCCCAAAAATCCGTCCAGACCTTCTTCCAGCGGCTGCTCATGACTTTGTTTTCCTTCGGGCGATGTTCTCCGCCTCGTGCTGATCTGCTAATTGATGCAGCGCCTCACGCGTGACCGGAGACTGTCCCAGCAATTCGTTGAGTTGGTCGTAACTGAGGCAGAGTACCTCGACAGGTCCGTGCTCCGAGGCGCGGATGGACGCCTGATGTTTTTTCTCGTGGAAAAATTCGATTTCGCCAAAGTATTTGCCAGGTCCGAGTTGCAGCGCGATGACATCCGATTGATTGACGCGCGGCAGGACAACTTCCACGGTCCCCTTGGATACGATATAAAAACATTCTGCGTTTGTTCCCTCGGAGAAGATCAGCGTGCCGGCTTCATAATGCTGTTCTTTCGCGATACGAGTAGCATGTAACAATTGCTCACGCGATAGTGTAGGCATGGCTTTGGCCACATATTCATTGACAATCTCACCATCTGCAATAAGGGCTGTGCGATGAGTGCGTTTGGCCAGCGCGCTATCATGTGTGACAACAATGATGGTTTTTCCTTGAGCGACCAGATTGTTGAATAACTCAAAAACGCTATCTGCTGTTTTTGAATCAAGGTTGCCGGTTGGCTCGTCCGCGATTACAACGGGCGGATCATTTGCGAGGGCGCGTGCAATCGCGACACGTTGTTGTTGGCCGCCGGAGAGAGCGGTGGGGAGCTTGTAAGCATGGTCTGCCAATTCCACCAATTCGAGCAATTCAAGGGCACGCTGTTCACGTTCGCGCATCGGGTATGTGCGGCAGAAATCCATTGGCAGCATGATGTTCTCAATGACAGAGATGGTTGGCAGAAGTTGAAAGAATTGGAACACGATTCCCAGATTCTTCCCGCGCCAGCGCGCCATACGGTTTTCGTTCAGTTCATGTACCGCCATACCATTGACGTGCACTTCGCCTGTCGTTGGACGATCGATGCCCGTAATCATGTTCAGTAGCGTGGACTTGCCGCTCCCCGATTTGCCGATAATGCTTACGAATTCACCTGTGTTGATCTGCAAATCAATGCTGTTCAGGGCATGGTAATCGCCAATGGGGGTTTTGTAATACTTGTGCACATCGCGCAAGTCAATAATGGAACCGTGGCTGCTGCCGTTTCCGTTTTGTGGTTTGCTAAATAGGGACATAAGAGCCTCATCTCGGGTAACGTCTGGAGAGGTTGAGTCCGTCGAGTTATTCAAATATCACCGCGGCGGTCATCCCCCAACGCATGGCAGGATGGGTGTCGGTCAGCCGGACGGTGACTTCATAAACCACATCACCCTGGTTCTCGGCAAACGTCTGCCCGATCGAGAGGATCGCGCCGGTCAAGTCTACATCCGAGATGGCATCCAGTGTGATGGTCACAGCCTGCCCTTCCTCTAATCCCACCACATCGATCTCGGTCAGGTCGGTGGTCTTGACAAGCCATTGGGAAAAATCCGCCACAGTGACCGCAGACTGGCCCGCATTGATCGAGCCGCCAGCTTTCGCATTCAGCTGTGCCACCACACCATCGAACGGAGCAACCACGGCAAAGGCTGCTACCTTAGCCGTTGCGGCATTCAGCCGTGCTTCCAGCACTGCCAGCTGCTCGGAATCTGCGCCATCCTTCAGGCGGTCATAGGCCCGTTGGGCGGCATCCAGCTTTGCCTCCTTGAGGGCAAGATCATTCTCGGCTTCGATGATCCAGTCCTGGGGGGCGGGACCTTTGAAGTGTTTCGTCCGGGTGCGGTATTCGTAGCCTCTCCGGGTCTGCACCAGGAAGGAACGGGTTTCGGTCTGAGGGACCTTGTCTGCATTCTGGAGATAGGTCAGGTAATTTTCAGCCTTCTTGTGGGTTTCCTGCGCATCTTTCAGGTCAATGACGGCTTGCGCCAGGTCGGTGCCCGAGGCATTGGTCAGATCGTTGATGGCTTGCTTGGCGCTGACGAGTTCGAGCTGCGCAGCGGCGTAATTGGTGTCTGAGGCATCGCCCAGGCGGATGAGGGGTTGTCCTTTTTTCACTGGTTCCCCTTCCTGGACAAGGACTTCGCTGACCACGCCGCTGGCGGTGAAGGCGATCTCGGCAAAGTGGATCGGTTCGACGCGTCCCTCGGAGATGATGCTGGTGTCTGCAAGGACTGTTGGGATTGCCTCCGGTGTGGCTGTCGCTGCGCTGCCTGCCGTAGAGCAGGCACTGATCAGCAGGCTCAGACCTATAAGGATGATAAGGAATTTCTGTTTCATGGTGATTTGCCTCCGCAATGTTTCTTTACTTAATCTTAAGACTTTCGAGCAAAGCTCCCCCTGCCTTTGGAGGAGTTTTTTTACTGGTCAGGTGGACAGGTAAATTAATCTTTTATTCATCTACGTTGCCTGGTGGATGGAGTTGCAGCATTCTCCCCGAATCAATTCTGAGGAATTGCCAGAGGGCTTGTTTATCTGCAGGAGAGCAGTAGCCTCATCGCCTCTGGTAAAGATGGCAACCAGTAAGCGAGAAACGCGCAGAGATTGAATTTCGACCAGGTCAGGATGCCAAGCCCTCCCAGGAAGACGATAGAGGATATGATGGTCTCAAAGTTGAAGGGCAGGCGGTAAACATCCCTTCTGCGGTTCCATTCATCGCTTGCCCTCCGCCGCTCGGCAGGGGAAACCGGCGCTCCAAACAGGTGCGTTGAGGCTGTCAGTGCGATCATGCCTGCGATTACCAATACTACGCCAATGAGTTGGATCAAAAAAACGTTTGCCACGAATGGATTGTACCAGCGCAAACCATGGACTCTATTCGAATCCCTCCTGAGAGGCGTATCGTAGAACAAATATTCGGGTTATAAGAGGCAAAGGTTTGGATCTTCCAATCCTCATCGCTCAAGGAGTCCCAAATGGATTTTAGTTCTATTAACTGGCTGGCTGTGATGGTCTGCGTTGTTGTTGCAATGATCAGCGGATTCGTCTGGTATCACCCTACGTTGTTTTTTTCTGCCTGGTGGGAGGGCATTGGGAAATCTGGTGAGCCAGGCAATCCTAATCCGATGATCTACGTTTTTACCCTCATCGCCGCGTTCATTCAAGCTGCATCCGTAGCATTCCTGGTGAATCTCATGGGCAGTACGACTCCTGCCTCAGGCGCTTTGGCGGGTTTCATGCTCTGGCTTGGCTTTGTTGCCCCCACGAATTTAGTCAACAAGTTGTTCGCCGGTCACGGTTTCAAGGTCTGGGCGATTGAGTCCGGCAATCACCTCCTCAACTTTTTGTTTTTTGGAGCGATCCTTGGCGCATGGCGCTAGACCAAATCGTGTCTAAATGTCTGGAGGAGACATGACTTACGATGATGCACAAGCCTGGAACAATGTAAGCGAACATTTTCCGGATATGACGATCTATTACATCTTCCTTCTCAGAAAGGGACCAACCTGGAGTGCTGATGCAACGCCTGCGATCGAGGCGCTGCAGGAAGCGCACCTCGCCAATTTAAAGCGTCTTGCAGATATGGGCAGGCTGGTCATCAATGGCCCCCTGCTTGATTCATTTGCAACCAGCGGCGAGATCCGTGGGATTGGCGTGTTGAAAACACAATCGTTGGCTGAAGCTCAAGCTCTCATCAGCACTGATCCAATGGTGAAAGTGGGGCGCCTGATCTTTGAGCTGCATGCGTGGATGGTGAATAAAAACATTTTGCCGTAAAACTTTAAGATAATTCCTCTTGACGGTGAGTGGGAAGGTGGGGGTAAAATAGAACATGCGTTCTATTCAGAAAAGGAGGACGTATGACCACCAATCGTCAATTCTCCATGGCTCTCCAGGCGCTGACGGAACTTAAGACGGAAACGTCAATGCCGGGCTCGAAGCCTATGCCGGCTGCGCCAGCTCTTAACGACGTTCTGGCTGAGATCGGACCCCTGCCGCTTGAAGCATTGTTCCTGGGTGTTGCATCCGATGGTTTGCCGGTATTGCTGAATTTATATGATCCATACCCGGGTCCCATGCTGGTCGCGGGAGATGCAGGCTCCGGCAAGACGGCCTTTCTGCAATCCATTGCACATTCGGTAGCACTAACGCGTAGCTCAGACGATGTCCAGTTTGGAGTTATCACTAATTATCCCGAGGAATGGGAGGGCCTTGACGCTACTCCTCATCATATGGGCGTTTTCCCGGTTGGACACAAAAGCACGCAGGGATTCATTCAGTCACTTGCCTCATGGGCGCATTCAAATAAGAATACACATCAATGTGTACTGTTATTAGTGGATGATCTTGAATCCGTGGCAAGCATGGACCTGGAGTCGGTGCAAAACATTCGCTGGCTCCTGTTGCGGGGCCCTGCAAGAAGGGTCTGGCCCATCGTCACGTTGAACGCGCCGCGCTATGGACAGGTCATCTCGTGGCTGCAGAATTTTCGTACACGCGTCTTTGGGCAAGTTGCAAATGGACGCGTCGCTGAGGCGCTCGGCGGAACCCGGATCTCAGGGCTGGACCAGCTCGAAGCGCGGATTCAATTTTCCCTGCGCGAGAAAGAGAATTGGCTTCGCTTCTGGTTGCCCAGTTGCTAGCACGTCCATCCCTCTTGTGCTACAATCGAATTGTTGGTTGCATGGATGAATGGTGGTCCGACAATCAGAGGGAAATTTCGCTTCTTGGCACCTGGGTGTCTGTGATCGCTGGTAGTCATGCACATTGAATCCGTATCGCTGTGGAAGAAGCTTCACTCTCACAGCCCACACTCAGGAGAAGAGAATTGCTATGGAAGCGAAACTTTATGTAGGCAATTTGCCGTACAACACTGTCGATGCAGACCTGGAGAATTTATTCTCTCAGGCGGGCACAGTGAAATCCGCGCAGGTGATCAGAGATCGCGCAAGCGGACGCTCAAAGGGCTTTGGCTTTGTTGAGATGTCCACCTCTGAGGAAGCCCAGGGCGCCATCACGATGTTCCATGGGAAGGACTTCAGTGGACGTCCACTCACTGTGAATCTTGCACGTCCGCGCGAAGATCACCCGGCTGGTGGCGGTGGTTTTCGCAGTGGCGGCGGACGCAGGCCCGGTGGTGGCGGTGACCGCGAACGCAGACGCGATTATTAGATCAATCTAAAACATCTATAGCTTTGAGCCAAATGGGCGGTGCCAACCATTTGGCTCAATTTATTTCCGACCATGCCTGAAAACTTTCTCATTCGTGATTTTCGTTCGGCAGATTTTGACACGGTGACGATCCTGTGGAGAATTGCGCGGGAGAAATCGCTCCCTGAATTCCAACGCGCGAAAGGTCACTTCTTTTATGAAGACCAGGATTATTTCCGCGATCATGTTTTGAAAGAGAATAAAGTTTTTGTTGTTGAAAGTCGCCAGCGGCGCATCGCTTTCATGGCGATGAAAGCTGAGTTCATTGATCACTTGTACGTGCACCCTGAATATCAGAACCGGGGGATCGGCAAAGCCCTGCTGGACCATGCTCGTCAGCTTTCCCCGGAACATATCTGGTTATATACGTTGCAGATCAACATGAATGCACGCGCGTTTTACGAAAGGAATGGGTTTACCGCTGAGAAGTTTGGAGTCAGTCCGCCGCCGGAGAGCGAACCGGATGTGGAATACCATTGGAGAAAAACATAATCTGTTTCCTTTCAATAATATGAGACCAACTTATCTTGGAGTCAATCTTTCCCAACTAGGAAAAAACATGGAAGCGATACGAGCGCAAGTGGCTCCGGCGAAGATCATGCCCATGGTCAAAGCGAATGCGTATGGTCATGGGGTGGATGGTGTCGCGCCGTTCATCGAGCCGTACGCGGATTACATCGGAGTTGCCCTCGTCGAGGAGGGAATTCATCTGCGCGAACTGGGACTGAGAAAGCCTATTCTTGTTGCTGGCGCCACACTGCCGGAACAGATCCCGTTGTTTGCGGAATATGACTTGACCCTGACTGGCTCTGCCTCTGATCTGCTTGACATTGCCGAAGAGGTTTCCCGCTCTACCGGGCGTCGCATCAGGACTCACCTCAAGATTGATACCGGTATGGAGAGGGTGGGACTCCGTGAATATGAGGCGGAACCTTTTCTCCTGAAATCGGCTTCGTATAGGCACGTGATTATCGAAGGCATTTATACCCACTTGGCAAATTCGGAACTGGCTGATAAGGGCTATTCATCCATGCAGTTGGAACGTTTTCAAGCGGTGCTTGAGCTTTACAATAAACATAGCCTTCCTGTTCCGCCACTACGACATGTGTGCAACTCGGGCGGCGTTTTGAATCTGCCCGAGGCATATTTTGATATGGTGCGCCCGGGTGTGTTGTTTTATGGGGTATATCCGGGAGGTGATGTGGATCGAGTGATTGAGGTCAAGCCCGCGCTCACATGGCGGTCCCACGTCGCATTCTCGAAGCGAACGCAGCCGGGGCGGCCGGTCAGCTATGGGTCGCTGTGGCAGGCTGAGGTGGAGACGGGAATCGTCACCATCCCGTGTGGATATGCGGATGGTTATTTCCGTCGCATGACGAATCGCGCCCACGTCATCATCCATCAAAAAAAATATCCACAGGTAGGCAGGATTTGCATGGACCAGTTTATGGTCAATATCGGCGATGATGATATAAAGGTGGGTGACGAAGTAACTCTGCTGGGAGAGGGGATCACGGCAGAGGACCTCGCGCAATGGATGGGCACGAACGAATATGAAGTGATGACGAACATCAGCGCGCGTGTGCCGCGCATTTACTTAAACGAGTAATGGTAGAATGGGGCGATTTCCGTTTGAGGTGAAATGTGAAGAAAGCAGTTAAGAACTACTGGGGCTTATTTACAATCGCGGCTGTGATCGTCGCAGTCGATCAGTGGACGAAGTGGCTGGTACGCAGCAATCTACCGGCCGGTGAAAGCTGGTTACCGGATTCGCTGCTATGGCTGAGTCCATATGCGCGCATCGTGCATTGGTATAACAGGGGCGCGGCATTTGGCATGTTCCAGGAAGGCGGCATGGTCTTTACTGTCCTGGCTTTCATCGTGATTGCTGCCATCATTTATTATTATCCGCAGGTTTCCAGCGTCGATTGGCCTCTGCGTCTTGCCATGAGTATGCAAATGGGCGGAGCAATTGGCAATCTGATCGACCGACTTACGATTGGTCACGTGACGGATTTTATTTCCATTGGCACATTCCCTGTGTTCAATATCGCAGACTCAAGTATCACCGTTGGCTGTGTGGTCTTATTGCTGGGCGTGTGGTGGCAGGAACGCATGGCGAAGAAGGAAAGATTGCAGGCGGTCTCGCCAGATCAACCAAGCGAAGCAACCAGTGAATGAGCGTGTTCTAAATTTCCGTTTTGACAAAAAGACTCCTGACCGGCTCGACAAATTCCTGGTGGAGCTGCTGCAGGAGTTTTCGCGTTCACGAATTCAGGGCTTGATCGCAGATGGCTGTGTGGATGTGAACGGTCAGCCGGCGAAAAAGGCTGGTCAAGCGCTGGAAAGCGGGTTCAATGTGACGGTCCGGATCCCGCCAGCCGCGCCCACGGACCTGGTTGCTGAAGATATTCCGCTCGATATTGTTTTCGAGAATGAGGATCTGGTTGTGGTCAATAAACCAGCAGGCATGGTGGTGCATCCTGCCGTAGGACATGCCTCGGGCACTTTGGTGAATGCAATGCTGGGATACGACCCTGAGATTGAGGGCATTGGCGGCGAAGAACGACCCGGTATTGTCCACCGGCTGGACAAGGAAACGTCAGGTTTGATCCTGGTTGCAAAGAATGAGCGTGCCCATCGCTGGCTGCAGGATCAGTTTCGATCAAGGAAAGTGGAGAAAACGTATCTGGCTCTTGTAGATGGAAAGCCTCCAACACCTTCGGGCCGCGTCGAAGCGCACATTGGGCGTGACCCCAGCCATCGCAAACGGATGGCGATTGTCCCTGAGAGCCGGGGGCGAGAAGCGATCTCTGAATATAAAACGGTCGAAAGTTTCCGGGATCACACCTTGCTGGAGTTCCATCCTTTAACGGGACGCACTCATCAGATCCGCTTGCACTGTGCCTTTTTGGGATGTCCGATCGTAGGCGATGAGGTGTATGGAAGAAAGAAACTGTCTGCCGCAATTAATCGTCATTTTCTCCATGCTTATCGTTTGCAGATAGTCTTGCCCGGCGAAGAGGCATCAAGGCTTTTTGAGGCTCCTTTGCCAGATGAACTGGAACAGATATTATATTCTTTACGCTTGGAGAAATGAAGAAGTTTCTGATTCTGGTTAAGCATTCTCTGCCCGAAGTTATAGAATCCTTGCCTGCGCGTGAATGGAGACTCTCGGAGCAGGGACGAGTACTCGCCGAACGATTGGCGAAACGGTTAACCCGCTTTAAACCAGAAATAGTTGTTTCCAGCAGTGAACCAAAAGCAAGAGAGACGGCAGAAATTATTGCAGAAATAAATCAGCTGGAATTGCACCTTGCCGAGGAATTGCATGAACATGATCGAAGCAATGTCCCTTACCTTTCTCAAGCTGAGTTTGAAGCATTAATCCGTGAATTCTTCCAACAGCCAGAGATCCTTGTTTTTGGGAAGGAAACCGCGGATCAAGCTTATGTGCGCTTTTCGCAGGCCATGTCTCCTCTTCTGCGCTTTCATTCGAATGAGACCATTGTCGCCGTTGCGCATGGTACTGTAATCTCCTTATTTGTGTCGCGTTTAAAAGGCATCTCTGGCCCGTTGCTCTGGAAGGAACTTGGTCTGCCATCCTTTCTGGTCATCGACCGGCAATCAAATGCACTGATCGCAAGAGAAAGCAATATTTGAGGAGGAAGCCATGGGATATGTTGATCTTCGGTCTGATACCGTCACCAAACCCACACCCGAAATGCGCGAAGCAATGGCGGAAGCAGAAGTGGGGGATGATGTCTATCGCGATGACCCAACGGTGAACCGGCTGGAAGAATTGGCCTCTGAAATGTTAGGTAAAGAAGCTTCACTATTCGTTCCCTCGGGGACCATGGGCAACTTGCTCGCGTTATTGGTTCACTGCCAAAGAGGGGATGAGGTCATCGTTGGCAATCAGTCTCACATCTATTTGAACGAAGCGGGTGGGATGTCTGCACTGGGCGGGATGCAGCCTCGCCCGGTGCAGAACCAGCCTGATGGAACGCTCGCGTTAGATGATATTCTCGCCTCCATCCGGACCGAGGATGTCCATCACCCGATCACTCGCTTAATCTGCCTTGAGAATACGCAAAATATTTGTGGAGGTGTTCCTTTAACTCCTGATTACACACACCAGGTTGGCGAACTGGCGCATCGGAACAATCTGTTGTTGCATATTGACGGCGCGCGTATGTTCAACGCGGCGGCTGCTCAAAATGTGTCCGTAAAGGAATTGGTCGCGCCCGCTGATTCGGTCATGTTCTGTTTGAGCAAAGGGCTGGTCGCGCCGATCGGCTCGATGCTGGTGGGTACGACCAAATTCATCGTTCGCGCACGTCACATTCGCAAAATGCTGGGCGGTGGGATGCGTCAGGTTGGAGTCGTTGCTGCAGCGGGGATTATTTCACTGGAGAAAATGACGACGCGATTGAACGAGGATCATGCTCGGGCAAAGAAAATGGCTGATGGCTTGCGACAGGTCAGCGGTCTGGTTGTGGATGCGAAATCCCCTTCTACCAATATGGTCTATTTGAATTTATCTGAAGATGTCCGAATCAACGCGCAGCAGGTCACACAGAAGCTGAAAGATTTTGGCGTGTTGGTGGACCCGGAAAATGAACGCCGTTTTCGTCTGGTGACGCACTATTGGATCGATGATCCGGCGGTGGAGAAGACGATATCTGCATTTCAAAAAGCACTAAACTGACCAAGCTGAGCAGGTGAGAACCTGCTCAGCTTTTAGTTTGAAGTTCCTCCCAGTAACTTATATTGGGTTCGATCTGATTGCGCCCGCGTTCCTAGGCAATATAAAGACGACGATCCGCCAGATCGATCAGGCGATAGATCTCATCCCCTAAGGAGTCCGATGAAATATGTATCTGCCTGCAGGGCCTCTTGAATCGTTGCATCTAAAAGTGAAAGGGTCTGCTCCGTCTCAAGCGACAACATGATCTGGCGGCTGACCCTGTTGATGGTCTCCAGGCGGTGGATTTGCTGTTGCGTTGAATCTTTGATGTGTAACACAGCTTCCATAATGATCACAGAGATGATAAAGGGCATCCCGAATTCAAGGATGGTAGCTGATTGACCAGTCACCCAAAGGCGTAAGGCAGGACCAAAACCAAAGCTAACAGAAGCGTTGTATATGCATAGAGACGCCCGGAAATAATCGCGACAGCGATCACTCCAAATGGGATCAGAATATGAGCCGCTTCCATCATAGCCGGAGGCAAAACGTAGCGAAGCAAACCCAGGCCTATTCCGCTCAGGATGGCGTTTAACCACCCGTAAGATTCTCGAAAATCGGTGATATGAATGATCACGAAATGATTGATGATCGTGCCAATGATTATAATTAGCCCATAAACAAGTAGACCGATGCTGAAAGAAGATCCGTCCAGCAAATCCTCCAGGACTAAGCCAGTCATAATTGCTATGGAAGAAAGTGTGATTGGTAGAATAAATCGTTGAACTTCTTGTGGTGTAAATGATCCAGTAGGCTTTCTCGACTTCATGCGATGATCTTTTCCCCTTCAGTGAATTCTTGATAGGGCAATCTCGTCAATGCTTCAACAATCAGCGGATCGAATAAAATACCTGCTTGTTCCTTAATGTATTGTATTGCTTCCTCCGCGCTGGATTTATTTCGATAACTTCTTTTGCTTGTCAGTGCATCGAAAACATCCGCGACTGCAAATATACGCGCCTGGATCGGAATATCATCTTTTTTCAAGCCGATGGGATATCCGCTTCCATCCCAGCGTTCGTGGTGATAACGGATCACATTCAGTGAGTCCTGCAGGAAGGGAATGCCTTCGACGATGCGTGCGCCGATGTCGGAGTGAATCCTCATAATCTTCCATTCATCATCAGTGAGCTTGCCGGGTTTGTGCAGGACGGTATCGCTAATTCCGATTTTGCCGATGTCGTGAAGTAAAGCGCCTCTTTCCAACGCCTTGCGTTGTTGACCGTTTAATCCAATTTCCTCTGCCAACAGGCATGTCAGGCGGCTAACCCTTATGCTATGACCTTCTGTCTCACGGTCGCGTGCATCCAACGCTGACATGAGGGAAGTCAATGTTTGGTCGTAAGTAACTTCCAGTTCTGCATAGGCCGCTTCGAGTTGTTTCGCCTGCTGACGTGACTCTGATAATAGGATCGAGCGTTCCAGCGCGATCGCTGCCTGGTTCGCAAGGGTTTGCAGGTTGGCAAAATTGTGGCCGCGGCTCTCGGGAATATTCATCCACAACGCACCATAAGTGCGCCCACGGGTAAGAAGCGGGTAACTTACCAGTGATCCATTTTCCATAGAGACGATAATACTTTGTCCCGTCTGGATCGCCTGTTCGATCGTTTCCATGGGATGCTCAGGGCGTGTGTGCAAGCCATTCACATCGATCTCCACTTCTGCTTCAACTTGCCCCTCACGAGTCATCAGGACGATGCCTGTTTGTGTCGAGTTGGTTACTTTGTGAGCTACCTGGGCGATCAATTCAGCCGCCAGGCTCAACTCTTCGGTCTGGATCACGTCCACGCTCAACTGGTACAACATCGATGTGATGTTCAATGTGTTGCGTAGTTCCTGATACAGCCATGAACTCTCGATGGATGCGGCGGCTTGTGAAGACACTAGA
>DATKED010000086.1:0-6358 GCA_035512375.1 Anaerolineales bacterium | reverse complement strand
ATCACAAGCTTGGCGCGCCGGTTGGCAGTGCGGATAATGTGCTTTTGCTGGACCGGTACACGCTCAGGGGGAAGTTCCACGCCCAGATCACCACGCGCGACCATCACACCATCCACATTCTCAAGGATCGCGTCGAGATTGTCGAGCGCCTCCGCCTTTTCGAGTTTCGCGATGAGCAGCGGCAGGCGTTTCCCGTTTGAAAATCGCTCCAGCGCGTAACGCACGTTCTTGACATCCTCCACGGTGCGCACAAACGAAATGGCGACTGCATCCACGCCTTGAGAGATTCCGAATTCGAGATCGGCTTCGTCTTTTTCTGTGAAGCCCGCGATGCGCAATCGGACTCCGGGAAGGTTAATTCCCTTGTGTGAAGATAGCAAGCCGCCGATGAGGACTTTTGCCGTCAGCGCGTTGCGATCTTTCACGGAAATCACTTCAAGCGCAAGACGACCATCATCGAGCAGGAGCCGGTCGGAGGTCCGGACTGAATCGAAGAGCTGGCGAAAATCCACAGGAATCTTTTTCATGCCGTTCCCCGGTGACATCGTACCGGTTACATAAAGAGTGACTTCCTCTCCATCTGCGAGCTGAATGGGTTCAGCCAGTTCCCCCACTCGGATCTTCGGTCCCTGCAAATCCTGCAAAACTCCAATGGAAATACCCAGTTTTTTAGAAACTCGACGAATACAGGCGATTCGTTCGGCATGCTGTTCCTGCGTGCCGTGTGAAAAATTCATGCGCGCCACATTCATGCCAGCAAGGATCAGCTTTTCAAGCATTTCCTCACTCTGGCTGGCTGGTCCGATTGTTGCTACTATTTTTGCTTTACGTGACATGTATTACTCTTTCCAATCCTGACCATTTGAAGTCTTGAAACAAAAAATCAAAAACGAAAAATACGAGCATCCATAGCCCTAATCGCAACTCAATATTGTGATAAAGCGAGTGACGCGCGATATCGTTCGCATCCGCGTTCCAGATGAGCACCGCCTGCGGGTACGAAAACAGAATCAGCATGATCGGCACCACCCAGAACAGCCGGCGATATTGGAATGCCGGGAAGAGGAACACGGCAGCCAACAGATTTGCGACCAAAACAGCCAAGATGCCATAGCGCGTTGGATAGAGAATCTCGTTTAAACGCGGGTCGGTAATGATCGGGTGGAACCCCGTGGCCGCGTAATAATAAATATCGGGGTTGAAAACAAATACCAGATCATCCAGAGGGTTTTGAAGTGTTTCCGCCTTGAAATGCCACAGGAACTTGATATATACCCTGCGCCCATTCTTCTGGGCCCAATCGCGGAATTCCTCCAAGGCGGGGTCTTTCAGGAGGGCAAGATCATCAGCATGGAGCGCCTTGCCTGCCCGTTCCATCAACGCATCAGAAACAGGCATTCCCTGGGCACGAAAATAATCCAGGTACTGAGAATTTGGCAGGATGCGCAACCCTACAGTCATGAGGAAAGGGGTATACCAGCGATTTCCGGCCGTCGCCAGCAGATTGCTTGCAAGGAAAAGCATTAATACTATACCACTTATCAACGCCACCCGGGCTCGATGGGGCGTCACCAGCATCAGAGTCCACAGGGTGAGATCCGCCATCAAAAGCAGATACGCGTACGAATCGCGGGTGAGTACCAGCAGACTCCCCAGTAATCCGAATACAAGGACGGTATACCAGTTCCAGTCCATCATCAGCCAAAGACATGCCGCCAGGAACAGGGCCAACAGCGACAGTGCCAGTGAATCGCTTAATATCAACGAATCCCAGATAATAATATTCTGTGTAAGGCTGAAGCCAAGGATCGTGATAAAAGCAACGACTTTGAGAACCAGATGTTTCAAAACAAGAGCAACAGAGAAGGCAAGCACAAGCCAGGCAAGAATGGAAAACCATAATTGAGCCTTGACGATCGCTTCAGGGTCCTTATTTAAGAATTTGAAAAACAGGGGGATGACCGGAGCTCTATCGGCGACCCAAAAGGATGAGGAAAACAAAGGTTCCGAGGCTACCCGAAAGTAATCCGGCGTGTCGCCAAACAAGCGAGGTGAGTGAATCCAACGCGTATGTTGAATCCTCAACCCGGCGTAATAAACAGAAATCGTTATGAAAAATATAACCAAGTAAGAGGTCTTCGGTGTGAATTGCTTCATCGGAGAATGATCTTCAAGATGAAAATTGTACCCGGGATTGTACTAATGTCCATTTCAGGCTTGTGAAACAACCGCTCAAACAAAGCCTGACGAGCATGTCTCAATCAGGCTTTGCCTCCATACCGGGTTGCGTTGTACTCTTTTAGAGATAGTGCAGTTCGTTTGCCTGCTTCTCCAGATCTGGACGAAAATCAGGGTGCGCGATATTGATCAGTTGCCGGGCACGCTGGCGGATCGTTTTTCCATATAGATCCGCAATCCCATATTCAGTGACGACAAAGCGTACATGGTTGCGGCTCGTAACCACACCGGCTCCCAGTTTGAGCATCGCGGCGATACGAGTAACCAGCGTTCCATCTCGCAAGGTTGTTGTACTCGGCAGTGCAATGATGGGAACGCCGCCCTTCGACCGTGACGCCCCATAGATAAAATCAAGCTGCCCGCCCACACCGCTATATAGCTTGGGTCCGATGCTGTCTGCACAGACTTGTCCCGTAAGATCCACCTCGATGGCGGAATTGATGGCGACCATGCGCTCGTTCTGCGCGATCACAAACGGATCGTTGACATATTCCGTGCGGTGGAACTCGATGAGTGGGTTATCATCCGCCCAGTTGTACAGGTTCCTGGTACCCAGCATGAACCCGGCAATGATCTTGCCCGGGTGCAACGTCTTGCGCGCGTTGGTCAGCACGCCATCATTCACGAGATCGATCACGCCATCGGAAAACAACTCGCTATGAACCCCCAGATCCTTCTTATGGTGTAAATACTTCAGCACTGCATCCGGGATGGCACCGATGCCCAGCTGCATTGTCGCGCCATCCGGGATCAATTCGACGATATAACCCGCGATCTTTTCCACCACTTCTGAGTTGCCCTCCTCAGTCATTGCCATTTCAGGGATGGGATAGTTGACCGGGATAATATGGTTCAAGCGGCTGACATGGATGAATGAATCACCCAGGGTCCGCGGCATTTGCTGGTTGACCTCCGCAATGAGCACCTTCGCTGATTCAGCCGGTGACTTCGTAAGTCCGACCTCCACACCCAGGCTGCAAAAGCCGTGCTCATCCGGCGGCGAGACGTGAATGATCGCCGCGTCGAGAGGCAGGTGGCCGCGCTTGAAGAGGAGCGGGAATTCCGAAAGCAACACGGGCGTAAAATCTGCGCGCCCTTCCTGGACAGCCTTCCGCACATTGTGGCTGATAAAGAGCGTGTTGACACGCAAATGGCCTTCCATGTCAGGATTCACATAATCGGCTGGACCAATTGTCAGCGCCTGGCAGATCTCGACGTTTTGAAGATTCGGCGCGTATTCCACCAGGGCACCAAGCACCTTCTGCGGCACCGATACATTGCCGGTGAGAAAGATCCGCATCCCCGATTTGATGACCTGAACGGCTTGCTCCGCGGTCGTGATCCGGGATTGGTAAATGCTATTCCAGTCCATGTTGCCCTCCCCGTGAAAGCAGAGTCAAATGGACGAGCTCTCCGGCATGTGTATTGACTGCTTTCTCAAGAGCAGGGTTTTGTTTCATGGCTTCTCCAACCCCGAGATCGGCAATCTCCAGAATATAAGGCATCGCCGCATTGACGAATGCGTGGGTTGCTGTCCGCGCGACCACACCCGGCATATTTGGAACGCAGTAGTGAAGCACGCCCTCCGCAACATAGGTGGCGTGATCATGCGTCGTGGGACGTGACGTCTCCGCGCAACCACCCTGATCAATGCTCACGTCAATAAAGACCGAGCGCGGTCTCATGGCTTGCATCATCTCACGGGTGATCAAGGTTGGGGTGCGCTCACCCGTGATCAGCACTGCACCCACCACAACATCTGCATAAGCGATCGCTTTCTCGATATTGCGTTTGGTTGAAATCATCGTTACGACATGGTGGAAGCGGTTATACACCTGCTGCAATACATTCACATCCTTGTCGATCACGGTCACATGCGCGCCCAGCCCGAGAAATGCTTCCGTTGCATAGATTCCAACCGTCCCTCCCCCCAGGATCACAACCTCGGCAGGCGGAACGCCGGGTACTCCACCCAGCAGGATCCCCTTGCCGCCCCAGTTGTTCTGCAGCAAACGCGCGGCAACGGATGCCGACATCTTGCCGCCAATCTGACTGAATGGACGCAAAACAGGCAAAGAGCCGTCTGCTGTTTGGATTTGCTCATAGGCGATGGACGTGATTTTCTTTTGAAGCAAAATTTCGGTTTTGTCCTCGCGTGCCGAAGCAAGATGCAGCAGGCCTGTAACCGTTGTTCCGGGACGGAACCAATCCAGCTCTTCCTTCGTGGGACGCGCCACCTTCAACAACAAATCACCGCGCACGAAGACTTCTTCAGGAGAATAGACGAGACGCGCCCCGGCAGTTTCAAACTCCCGGTCATCAAAGCCTGCTCCGATGCCCGCCTCATGCTCGACGTACACCTGATGCCCATGCTGAGTCAGAATCTCCACCCCGGCGGGGGAAAGACCCACACGTGACTCAAACGGGCGTCTCTCTTTTGGAATGCCAATGTTCATTTTTCCTCCATAAAAACCCTGAGATTCTCGAAAACCTGTAGGAAATTACTTCATATTTAACACTTCACGAATGGAGGGCAATGCCCAGTCAATCGTCTCTTTATCGATGACAAGCGGCGGCGCGAAACGGATAACGTTATCATGCGTCTCTTTTGCAAGAATGCCCTTCGCCTGCATTGCTTCACAGAACCTGCGTGCACCTTTCGCTTCCGGTTTCAACTCGACGCCGATTAGGAGTCCTTTGCCGCGCACCTCTTTCACATGCGGGCTGGGGATCTCGGACAACTGTTCCGCAAAATACTCACCTAATTCGCGGGAACGCTCTGCCAGATTTTCATCCCGGATCACGCGCAGGGCC
Organism: Anaerolineales bacterium; assembly: GCA_035512375.1. Classification (GTDB taxonomy): domain Bacteria; phylum Chloroflexota; class Anaerolineae; order Anaerolineales; family Villigracilaceae; genus Defluviilinea. The sequence goes on along the minus strand of DATKED010000086.1, from coordinate 1,306 downwards.
GCGCGTGCCACCGCTGCTGCAAGCGGATTCCCTCCGAACGTCGATCCGTGCTCGCCCGGTGTAAAGAGCCCAAGAAGATCTTTATCCGCCAGTACCGCAGAGACGGGATAAAATCCTCCAGCCAGCGCCTTGCCAATGATCGTCACATCCGGGCGGACGTCTTCGTGTTGCGCTGCGAACAGCTTCCCAGTCCGCGCGAGACCCGTTTGAATTTCATCTGCCATAAATAAAACGTTGTTCCTCTTACAAATTTCCGCAACTTTCTTGAAGTAACCCACCGGTGGGATGATGACCCCGCCTTCTCCCTGGATCGGCTCGAGCATCACAGCCGCTGTATTCGGTGTGATCGCTTTTTCGATTGCATCCGCTTCGCCATAGGGGACATTCACAAACCCGGGCGTGAACGGACCGAAGTCATCGCGATACAGCGGCTCGGTAGAGAACGTCACGATGGAGATCGTCCGTCCGTGGAAGTTGCCTGCCGCAGTGATGATCTCTGCCTGATGGCGCGGCACCCCTTTGACTCGATATGCCCACTTGCGCGCCAGCTTGAGTGCAGTCTCGACGGCCTCTGCCCCGCTGTTCATTGGCAGGGACATCTCGTAACCGGTCATCTCAGAGAGTTCTTTATAAAGCAGCGGCAGTTGGTCGTTGCGGAATGCGCGTGAAGTCAGCGTGACCTTCTTCGCCTGTTCCAGCAGGGCGTTCAAGATTTGAGGATGGACATGCCCCTGGTTGACTGCAGAATACGCGGACAAACAATCGAGATATTTCTTCCCATCCACATCATAAACCCAGACGCCCTCTGCGCGTTCGATCACCACATCCAGCGGATGATAATTGTGCGCGCCGTATTGTTCTTCGATGGCGATAAAATCTTTTGTATTCATAATTCCCTTTCCATGTCCTTGCTTCGCCTACGGCTCGCAATGACATCTATCCAACACCCAACAACCACGCCAAAATCGCCTTCTGCGCGTGCAGGCGGTTGTGCGCCTGGGGGAAGATCACCGAATGTGGACCATCTGCCACATCATCGGTCAGTTCGTGGTTTCGGTGTGCCGGAAGACAGTGCATCACGATCACATCCTTATCCGCTTCACTGACCAATCCCGCGTTGACCTGGTACGGGGGAAAGACTTTCTCTCGTTTGGAAGTCTCTTCTTCCTGCCCCATGGAGGTCCAGGTATCCGTGTAGAGGACTTCCGCGGCTGATGCGGCCTGCAGCGGGTCGTTGCAGGTGGTGAAGCTGCCGCCGGACTGACCGGCGCGGACGGCGGCCTCGGTGGCTGCCCACTCCGGCAGG
>DATKED010000085.1:0-5621 GCA_035512375.1 Anaerolineales bacterium | reverse complement strand
CTCTGACAATTAGAAGGAACAGGGTTTATGATGGAAGAGCAAGACAAAGAGTTTGTAATCATGCTCCCTATGGCGCACAGACGCATAAACACTTGCAGTTATTCTTCTGGCGTCCGGCGAAAGGATCTTTATTTCATGAATTTGAAAGACATTGTTAGCTTGGTAGAGGGAACGCCACTAAACCCTGAAGTGGAAATGGACATAAAAATTCGCGGTGGTTGCGGCGCGGATCTGATGAGTGACGTTCTTGCCTCCAGTCAACCGAAGGCTGTTCTGCTGACTGGACTGACGAATCCCCAGGTAGTGCGCACTGCGCAGATCGCTGAGTTTCGAGCAATCATTTTTGTGCGTGGCAAACAACCTCAAGCTGAGACCATTGACATCGCAACCCAGGAGAAGATGCCGCTGATCACCAGTCCGTTTGGCATGTTTGAACTGTGCGGACGACTCCATAGCGCTGGACTTCCAAGCTTCGAATCAAATGAGCCCTCCAGCTAGGACCCCGACCGAACAGGAAGTTCATGGTCGTCGAGGCCGCCCCATTACCGACCACGACGCTCATGAAATTAATCGCGTCGAGGAGCTTTCCTACGACCTGAAAATCCGCGACGTGATGACGGCTGATCTGCGAACCGCGACCCCGGAAATGCCGCTTTCAAAGGTGCTTGACATCCTGAGGATTCATCGCGTTTCAGGTCTGCCTGTCATCGAAGACGGTCATCTTGTCGGTATTTTGAGTATTGAAGATATTGTGCGGGCAATGGAGAAGAACGATCTATCAGTACCCACCAGTCGCTACATGACAAAAGAGGTGGTAACCGTTGCAAGCTACGACTCCATTGTAAAGGCCATCCGTACTTTTACCGAAAAAGGACTGGGGCGTCTGCCCGTGGTGGACGAGAACAATGTCCTCGTCGGGATGATCACAAAAGGCGACATCACCCGCGGCATCCTAGTAGCTCTTCAAAAGGATTACAAGGAGGAGGAAGTCCGGCGTTACCGCGCAAGCCATCTTTTCGAAGACATCATTTCGGAACGCACAACTCTCGTCCTGCGCTACACCATCAAGGCCGGAGATTTCACCCAAGGTGGAAAAGCATCCAGCCACATCAAGCGCGCGCTCATCCGCCTCGGAGCCGATCCGCAGATCACGCGGCGATGCTGTATCGCCGTTTACGAAGCAGAGATGAATCTCATCATCCACACCACGAGTGGCGGCATCCTCAAACTCGAGGTGGAACCGCACCGCATCACCATGTCCGCCACCGATGACGGACCGGGCATTCCTGATATCGAAAAGGTCTTTCAGCCCGGCTATTCAACAGCCACGGAACAGGTGCGGGAAATGGGCTTCGGCGCCGGCATGGGCCTGGTCAACATGAAACGGTGTGTCGACACGATAGACCTCAGTTCCACTGTTGGCGAAGGCACAAAACTTGTGATGCGTATTCTTATTCCCAACCAAACCTTCGGCGGACGCCGGGATGGACAAGACGATGAACCTTCAACAAATCATTGATCAACTCAACCTGACCGTTTTGACTGAGCCTCGCGATTTTGCGAATATGATACCTACTGGCGGCTACAGCTCTGACCTGCTCTCGTGCGTGATGGCTGGGGCAAAGAAAGGGCATATCTGGATCACACTTCAAGCACACCTGAACATCGTTGCCGTTGCGGCGTTGAATGAAGTCGCCGCCATCATCATCACCGAAAATGCCCAGCCTGACGCAGCATCCATTGCCAGAGCCAATCAGCAAAGTGTCACCATGTTATCAACTTCGCAACCCACTTACGAGATCAACGGCAGACTTTGGGAGATGGGCATCCGCAACTGAAGGGTGATAAGGCAGTGAGAAAATTTCGAGCCGACCTGCACGTCCATACAGTGCTTTCACCATGCGCGGAAGTGGAGATGATCCCTCCGCTGATCGTGCAAAAGGCGCTCGAAAAAAATATCGATCTGATCGCCATTACCGACCACAACGCCAGCGCGAATGTGCGTGCCGTTCAGAGAGCTGCTGAAGGCACACCGTTAACTGCCTTGCCGGGGATGGAAGTGCAATCGCGCGAAGATGTGCATCTGCTCACGTTATTCGAAACTCTCGATGCGCTTGAAGCCTGGCAAACAGAAGTGGATGAATCGGTTCCCAATCTGCTCAACCGACCCGATTTTTTTGGAGAACAATTTGTGGTGGATGAAACTGGAAAATTCATTCGCAGTGAACCACGCCTGTTGTTGACCTCCACCAGCTTGTCGATTGACGGAATTTTTGAACGCGTCGATACACTGGGAGGGATGGTCATCCCAGCTCACGTGGAACGGACTTCCTACGGTCTCTTTCCAACCCTGGGCCTGATCTCGGAAAATTGGCATTTGCTTGCCCTTGAGATCTCCCGCCACACTCCGCCAGAAAGAGCCGCGGCGACTTTCCCTGCACTGCGCACGTATCCACTCATTCAAAGCGGAGATGTTCACCAGCTGGACGATTTCCTCGGCACGACAGTCTTCACCCTTGCCTCCCCCACGTTGATGGAGATCCGCATGGCATTCAACCATATTGATGGTCGTGGAGTGTGCATTGAAGCAAAGTCATATTCTTGAAAAGTTACTCCATTAATGTGACATTTGGCGATTGACGATTTCGAAATGAACGATTAAACTTATTTGTGAAAATCATCACAATTATTGTCAAAGGTATCCAAATTATGACCCGTCTCTTGAAAGAAATTCCTGAAAACGATCCGCTCAGAATTGCGGAACAGAAAACCATTATTGATCAGGTAATTGCTGAAAACAAGGAACGACCTGGCTCTGTAATACTGGTCCTGAATGAAGTGCAAGGCCGGATCGGTCACGTCTCCCCCGCCATGCAAGCCTACATTGCCAGAGGCTTGAACGTGCCCTCAGGTCAGGTGCACGGTGTGGTGACATTCTATTCATTCTTCAAAACCCAGCCGCGCGGCAAAAACACAATCAAGTTTTGTCTGGGAACGGCCTGCTATGTCGCGGGCGTGCCCCAGTTGGTTGAAAAAGCAAAACAGATGTTAAACATCGAGTTGGGTCAGACCACGCCCGATGGACAGATCACGCTTGAGGAATGCCGCTGCGTGGGCGCTTGTAGTCAGGCACCGGTGATCGTTGTCAATGAAGAAGTACAGGGACGTTTACGCCCGAACAAGTTCCCGCAGATTCTGAAGAAAGTCCAGAAGTAAGCAAATGAGAGAGATCGCCCTGCACCTGCTCGATATTGCCGAAAATAGCGCGGCAGCAGAGAGTCAGAATATCAGAATCGAAGTCCATGAAGATTTGCACCGGGACCTGCTTGCTGCTCGTGTGACTGATGATGGACGCGGCTTGGATCCTGAAACAGCGCAAAAGGTACAGGATCCGTTTTACACCACGCGTACCACACGCCATGTGGGTCTGGGAATCCCACTATTGAAGCTGGCGGCGGAAATGGCTGAGGGAAGATTCAGCCTGAAATCGAAACCAGGCACGGGTACACGCGTGGAAGCGATCTTTCGTCACAGTCACATTGACAGGATGCCGCTTGGAGATTTGTCAGCCACTTTTCTAACAGTGCTGGTCTCTCATCCAAAGATGAACTGGACATTTACATATCGTGTCACGGACAAAGCTGGCAACAGCCATGATTTTATTTTTGAGAATACCGAATTGAAAGCCGCACTTGGAGACATGTCACTTACAGAACCTGAAGTATTGACGTTCGTACGAGGCATGATCGAAGAAGGCATCGCGGCACTTACATTACAACCAGTCAATTAGCTGAATAAAAAAGGAGAAATATGCCTGCAATTAAATCTCTTGAAGAATTAAAGCGCATTCGTGATGAAGCGCTGCAAAAGAAACAAATGAAAGCGACACCCGGCAATATACAGGTGATCATTGCGATGGGAACATGTGGGATCGCCGCTGGCGCGCGCGACACAATGAAGAGTGTGTTGAATTTCATTGAAACCGAAAAAATAAGCGGCGTGACCGTGACGCAAACCGGCTGCATCGGCTTGTGCGAGCAGGAACCGATCATTCAAGTGGTACTTGGCGATCAGCCCAAAGTGATGTACGGCAAAGTGGATGCGCAAGCGGCACAGCAGATCATGAAACAACATGTCCAGAATGGACAGCCCGTAAAGGAAAACATCATTCAGCTATAGATTTTTAAGGTGTCAGATCTCAAAACCTGATATTTGGCTTGGAGTTTCGTATGGCGTTTTATCGTTCACATGTTTTGGTATGCGTAGACCCGGAGTGCCTTTCCAAAGGCGCGCACGAGGTCGTTGACGCATTACAGGATGAATTTATTGCACAGGGCTTGATTGACGAGATCCAGGTGCTGGAAACCTCACGCATTGGTGGTTGTACCAGCGGACCTGAGATGATGGTGTATCCGGAGGGCATCCATTACATCGGTATGACTCCGGATGACATCCCTTATCTTGTCGAAGAACATTTTCTGAAAGGACGGATCGTCGACCGCTTCCGTGAGGTGGTCAGGCCGATCGTCGATGAGGAACTGGGTCCACTGCGCCCGAAGGAAGTGCGCGTCGTTCTGCGGAATTGCGGTCAGATCGACCCCAATAATATCGAAGACTATCTGGCGACAGACGGCTATCAGGCGCTTGGCAAGGCGTTGTTCGAAATGATGCCCGAGCAGGTGATTGATGAAGTATTGAATTCGGGTCTACGCGGACGCGGCGGCGCCGGGTTCCCGGCTGCCAAAAAATGGGCAATCACACGCGCGGTCCCCGATAACCCCAAGTACATGATCTGCAACGCGGATGAAGGCGACCCGGGTGCGTTCATGAATCGCCGGGTGCTGGAAGGCGATCCGCACTCCGTGATCGAAGGGATGATCATCAGCGCGTACGCAGTCGGTGCAAGTTATGGCTACATCTACTGCCGGGCGGAATATCCCATTGCGGTGGAAACGCTTAATATTGCCATCGCACAGGCACGCGAGTTTGGCTTTTTAGGTAATAACATCCTCGGAACAGATTTTTGTTTCGATCTCGAAGTACGAGTCGGCGCGGGCGCGTTTGTCTGCGGTGAAGAGACCGCTTTGATAGCATCCATCATGGGCAAGCGCGGCGAACCGCATCCCCGCCCGCCCTTCCCCTCTGTTAAAGGTGTTTGGGATAAGCCCAGCAACAACAACAATGTGGAAACGTATTCGAACGTTCCGCAGATCATTTTGAACGGCGCAGCCTGGTATGCCAGCATGGGCACGGAAAAATCGAAAGGCACCAAGACCTTTGCGATTGGCGGAAATGTGGTCAAGCCTGGTCTGATCGAAGTTCCGATGGGCATCACCCTGCGCGAAATCATCTTCGATGTGGCCGGTGGAATCAAAGACGGCAGGAAGTTCAAAGCCGTGCAAACCGGCGGTCCAATGGGGGGCTGTCTCACCGAGCAGCACCTCGACCTGCCGCTCGATTACGAAGCACTGGCCCAGGCTGGTTCCATGATGGGGTCGGGTGGACTCGTCGTGATGGACGAGACCTCCTGCATGGTGGATATCGCCCGCTTTTTCATGGACTTTACACAAGCCGAATCCTGCGGCAAATGCACACCCTGCCGCATTGGCACGCGTCGCATT
>DATKED010000084.1:0-6134 GCA_035512375.1 Anaerolineales bacterium | reverse complement strand
GTGACATACACACTCGTGATATTCAGGGTCTTTTGAATCCTGCGGATCTCCGTCCGCATCTCTTCCCGTAATTTTGCATCCAGGTTCGAGAGCGGTTCATCCATCAATAGCACCTTTGGTTCCATCACCAGAGCGCGCGCCAGCGCCACCCGCTGCTGCTGTCCGCCAGATAATTGTCCTGGCGCACGATCTCCATACCCTTTCAAGCGGACGAGGTCGAGTGCCCGTTCCACCCGTTCGGAAATGATTTTTCTACTCAGTCTCTGTACATTTAATCCATAAGCTATATTTTCAAAAACGGTCAGGTGAGGAAATAATGCATAACTTTGAAAGACCATGGACATATCCCTTTGGTGCGGCGGGAGGGAATTAATCTCCAGACCGTCCAGGAAGATCTTTCCTGAAGTAGGAAATTCAAACCCGGCAAGCATCCGCAGCGTCGTGGTCTTCCCACATCCCGAAGGCCCCAGCAGGGTTACCAATTCTCCTTTTTGAATCTCCAGATTTACCTCCTGGACAGCCACCACCTCACCGATGTTGCCCCGCGCAGGAAAAATCTTTGTAAGGTTCTCCAAGGTCAGATACATGTAGTGATTCCTCGTTTCTATGTTGATTACAACCCCTGACTGAGATCCACACCGTCACGACCACGCAGGAAACGGTTGGTGACAAAATTCAATATAACGATGGCGATCAGGACGAATATGATGATCAATGTTGAGTAGGCAGCTGCAATGCTCACGCCGCCCTGTTCCCATTCGCTGAGGATCGAAGCTGTGACAATCCTCCATTTTGCGCTGACGAGAAAGATGATCGCGGACAGACTCGTCATATGCCGCGTAAAACTGAAGATCAAGCCTGCCACCAGGGCGGGAAGGATGAGCGGCAAGGTGACTTTACGGAATGTGTATTGTGCATCCCCACCTAGGATATTCGAAGCTTCTTCTATCGAGGGGTCGATCTGCTGCAAAGAAGCGACGCCTGCACGCACCGAGGCTGGCAGGCTGCGAACGACAAATGCTGCCATGATGATATACGCGCCACCGACCAGCGCAAACGGGATATCCATGAAGGACATGGCACAGGGAACGCTCAAAGCCAGAATGCCCCCAATGATTCGCTGGAGAGGCTGCTTCAATCCCTGAGCTAAAAGGATACCGGCAAACACCAGGAAAATTGCCAGCAGAGAGGGAGGCGGCTGGAATAGTACTTTGAGATGGTCAGAAAATTGAAAAATGGCATTGCTCCAGAAGCCACGCTCGATGCTCCGGCTGAAGTCTGCGATGGGCTGGGCGATCGTGTTTGCCCAATTCGTGCTCATCACATACAGACCTAATAAGATGGATGCCAGCGGAGCCAGGACTTTTCGATTGTTCAAAAACAGGAGCACTGCCAGAATCAGGTAAAGACCTCCCAGCAAATAATAGACCTGCGCGGTTTCCAGCCGTATGAAAAGGACACCGGCTGTAGTCCCGACCAGAAGAATGATCAATCGTTCCCGGGCATCCCTGCCAACGACCAGTACGAAAAACAGCGCCAAAAGTGCATAGACGATCAGTGCCAGCGCGAGTGGCGGTTTATTGAAAATCAATATAAAGCCAATGCCCAGGATCGTCCCAGGCACCGCGCCGCCGAGGTTGGAACTGAAATCGAGGACTTCCTTCCCGCTAAAGTTCTTGCGCACCACCAGCCAGGCAATGACCATCCCCAGAAAGGCGGCAAACGGTGTTGCCAGTATGCTCAGGAACGTTGTGTCCAGGATCGCTTCCACTCCACGTGTGACCACCATGGACCAATGCCGTAATGTGGGCGTGAAATCGACCCCCCAGGTAAAGCTGAAGGAGCCGTAGAAAATGGTGGCATACAGCAAAATCACAAACGCACAGATCAGGTACGCCGCAATATTAAATCCCCAGCGAATGACAGGGTCCTTTTCCGTGATCTGCGCGCCAGAGGGCTTGCCGGTCACAGAAATGTAGGAACGCCGGTTGACGTAATACCTCTGAACCGTAAATAAGACCAGGGTGGGAATGATCAGAATTAAAGACAGCGCGGAGGCTTTCTGGTAATCGTATTCGCCGATCACAGCCAGGAAGATCTGCGCCGAAAGTACAGTTCGGTTCCCTGCGATAAATAACGGGTTTCCCAGGTCTGCCAATGACTCGACAAACAGCAGCAGAAACGAACCCGCGATTCCGGGAATGAGGAGCGGCAGAGTTACGGTCCGGAAGATGTGGAACCGGCTCGCGCGCAGACTTGCAGCCGCCTCTTCCAGAGAGGGGCTGAGCCGCTCCAGCATCGCGCGCAGGATCAGATACGCCACAGAGAAAAAAGTGATCGTTTGAACGAGGACGAGTCCATCCAGACCATAAATATCGTTCATGCCCGATACGAAATTAATTCCCAGCACTTTCTTGGTAATCAACCCACTGCGCCCGAACAGGAGGATCACGCTCAGGGCCAGCGCGAATGGCGGAGAAACGGTCGGCAACAACGCCAGCCAGTGCAGCAATTTTTTCGCAGGCGGGTTGCAACGCACACTTGCGTAGGCGAAAATAAAGCCAACCACCGTTCCAAATGTGGCAGTTAGCAGTCCCATGATCATCGTATCCAGGAAGGCGCGGCGCAATCCGGGACCGTAAAAACTGTCAAAGTAACGCGCAAAATACGTGAAGTCCAGCCTGCCTTCCTCCGAGAGAAATCCGCCTGAAATTGTTCGAAGGAGCGGCAACAGAACAAAAATAAAGATAAAAATTCCAGAGAACAGCAGGCTCATAAAAAGCACTGGATCTCTGAAAATAAGAGAAAATTCCTGGAAACGACGCCTTACACCTACAAATTGCACTTTGGAGGATTCGGGTAACGCTAAAGTCGTCTTCATGCTTCTCCAAGCATACAGTTCTGGGCGGCACCATGGTGCCGCCCAGAACTTTTAACCACGGACTATTCTTTTAGGTTATCGACACCGGCGAGCTCATTGGTAAATTTATCGACAAACTCCTGCTTATGCTCCCCTGCCCAGATAAAGTCGTAGTCGATGAGATTGACTTCGAGCAGTTCGGGGTGAGAGAGTTCCACGCCTTCGACAGTCGGTGCCTGATACGCGGCATAGACGGGACCCAGGGCTTGCGCTTCGGGCGTCAGAGCCCAGTCATACCAGAGTTGCGCGGCTTGTACGTTTTTGGCGCCTTTGAGGATTGCCATACCTCCGATCTCGTACCCAGTTCCTTCTTCAGGGAAGGTCAGAACCAGAGGCAATTTATTATTTTCGATCTCATTCACGATATCGTGCGAGAACACAATTGCCACCGCGGCTTCACCCTGCCCGACAAACTTGGCTGGCGCCGCGCCACTCTTGGTGAACTGAGACATCTGCCCGGCATATTGCTGCAAGTATTCCCAGCCTGCTTCTTCGCCGCGCAGCTGCAATACGGTGGCGAGGGCAGTATAGGAGGTTCCCGAAGAAGACGGATGCGCAACCATCACCTGTCCGGTGAACTCAGGTTTGAGCAGATCATCCCAGGATGTGGGAGCCGCAGCATCGGGGTTCGCCGCCAGCCAATCCGTATTGGTGGCAAAACCAAGGGTGCCTACATAAACGCCAACCCACTGGTTATCCACATCCTTCATTTTGGCCGGATCGGTCAGATTAGCAAAGTTGGGGGACTCATAGGTCTCCAACAGGTCCTCGCCCTTTGCGGCGACAAAGCTATCGATGGGGCCGCCCCACCAAATATCAAACTGCGGATTGTCCTTCTCGGCCTGTATACGGGCCAGAGCTTCCCCAGAGGACATTCGGACGTAGTTGACGGTGATCCCGTACTTCGCCTCGAATTCCTGTTTCATGCCCTGGCACCATTGCTCCTGCGGCGTACATAGAACATTGAGCTCTGTGCCCGCAGCCGGCTGGGGTGGATCGGTTGCTTCCGCGGGGGCCTGGGTGGCGGCTGGTGCGCAAGCTGCAAGGATTGCGACAGCCATCAATAGGTGGATCATCAAACTGCGTACTCTCTTTGCGGTCATTTCTCTCTTCTCCTTATGAATTAAAGTCGGATGGGCACATCTCAGTACCCTCGTTCCAAACCGCAGCTACCTTGTCCCCGCTTGTGAAGCTAAAACAATATTAAGGAACAAAAACCGTAGTGTCAAGAGGATATTATGGAGCAATCTGCACTACGACTTAATTCATAACCCCAATCCTCTTAAATATGCACGATTTCGCGCCGCGCTTTCCTTCGGTGATCCCATTCCGGGTAGAACGTCCTGCTCGACGACGCCCCAGCCATCATAGCCAGCTTGCTGTAATTCCTGGATCACAGCGGCGAAATCCACATTGCCTTTCCCAAGCTCACAGAAAATACCGTTCCGCACCGACGTGAAATAATCCCAGTCATTCTCACGGGCCCGGGCGGCGATCTCTGGGTCGTGATCTTTGAAGTGAAAGTGCCAGATCCGGCTGGCATGTTTGCGAACGCCTTCAACTGCATCTCCTCCGCCAAAACCATAATGTCCGGTGTCGAAGCACAACCCGACCAGTTCCGGGTTGGTGAGGCCGAGCAATCTTTCAATTTCCTCGGGGGTTTCCACAAATCCGGCACAGTGGTGGTGGAACACACAGCGGACTCCGGTCGCGTCCTGCACTGCCCGAGCGACATGTTCCACGCCGGCAGCAAACACCTCCCACTGATCGTCACTGAGGCTCTGTTCCGGGCGGATCCGCCCGGCGTTCTGCGTTCGTATGAGGTTCTTGCCATTCTCATCTGCCAGGACAATAACGGGCGCCTTGCCAACCGGCGCAAGCAACTCCGCAATACGGACGGCCGTCTCTGCACCCGCTGCATGGACATCAGGATTGGAAAAATCCACAGGCACAAACGCACCGAGCATTACCAGATCCCGCGCTCGAAGTTCATCTCTTAGGAGAATGGGGTCGGTGGGCATGAATCCCCAGTCTCCCAATTCGGTGCCGTCGTAGCCGGCAGCTTTCATTTCATCGAGAACCTGGGCATACCCGGCAGCTTCCCCTTCCAAATCGAATTCAAGGACCCCCCACGAACAAGGGGCATTGGCGATTTTGATCATGAAAGACTCCTTGTGAATTCAGACATAACGGAATGATAGTTTCCTTCAGATCACATTCTTCAGTAGTTCAACTGATCTGCGTACGCCCACAAGAGGAGGCAAGCTGTAATCCTCATGTTCGATGCTCAACACATCATCATACCCATTCTGCCTCAATTGAATGACGAAATCACGCCACCAGATCTCAGGATGACCGTAGCCCAGTGTCACATAATTCCAGGCGCGTTCAGCGACCCTGGCGTTGGGTTTGGTTTCCAGCAGGGTGTTGAGTTCGCTTTGCTGGGGGTCAATACGCGTATCCTTGGCATGGACGTGATAGATCGCATCCCGCAGCTGGCGGATGGCGCGCAGCGGATCGCCGCCCATCCACAGAGCATGACTGGGATCAAAATTAACTCCCACAATTTCACCAATGGCCTCGCGCAATCGAAGCGCTGTCTCTGTGTTATACACGAGTTGATGGGCATGTTGCTCAATGCAAATTTTCTCGACTCCGTTCACGCGCGCTTCTTTCGCCAGGTCGCGCCAATAAGGCAATGCAACATCTTCCCATTGATAGCGCAAGATTTCATGTACTTCGGGGGGCCAGGCGGTTGTGATCCAGTTTGCATTCTGATCGCCGGGGCCGCCCGGCAAACCTGACATCATTACGATACGCCGGACACGGAGCAGCCCGGCAAGTTTTAGTGTGCCACGCACAACCTGATCGTGGGACTTACCGCGTTGCCCGGGCGCCAATTGGTTACCTGAGCAATTCAGTGCGCTGATCTCCAATCCATGGGCGCGGATCTTTGCAAGGAAGTCCGCCCTCTGTGATTCACTTTCAAGGAGTGCATTGAGGTTCAGGTGGGGCGCCGAAGACCAGTTGCCGCAGCCAAATTCGAGCGTCTCAATCCCCATGCTGGCAGCGATCTCCAGTAATTTGTCAAATGGGAGCTGACCCAAACTATCGGTTGTTAATCCTATGCGCATTGTCAACCTCTGTGTCGAATTCGGTAACGTTCACCCATCGGCGTTCCAGACATGACGTATCCACTGCATCAATGACCTTA
>DATKED010000083.1:0-5637 GCA_035512375.1 Anaerolineales bacterium | reverse complement strand
TTAGAGGAAGTGGCAAAGATCGCGGAAGAGCACGGTATTGCGTTGCTGATCGACAACACATTTGCCACGCCATATCTCTGTCGCCCGTTTGAATGGGGCGCGCACATCGTCACACACTCCACCACAAAATTCATTGGCGGTCACGGCACCTCCATGGGCGGTGTCATCGTGGATAGCGGCAAATTCAATTGGGCAAAAAGCAATCGACACAAAAACTTCAACACGCCTGACCCCGCCTATCATAATGTCGTTTACGCGCAAGATTTCGGAACACTGGCTTTTATTTCGAAGGCGCGTGCCGGAATTCTGAGAGATTTGGGAAGCTGCCAGTCCCCCTTTAATTCCTGGCTATTCATTCAAGGGCTGGAGACACTCTCACTACGCATGGAACGCCACGTGAAGAACGCGCAGGCCGTCGCAGAATTTCTTGATGACCATCCGAAAGTGAGTTGGGTGTTATATGCGGGACTCGAAAGCCACCCTGATTACGAACGTGCAAAGAGATATTTACCAAAGGGTCCCGGCGCAGTACTTGGCTTTGGGGCAAAAGGCGGGCGTGAGGCAGGCGCACGCTTCATCGACAACCTGAAACTGTTCAGCCACGTTGCCAATCTCGGTGACGCAAAGTCGCTTGCCATTCATCCCGCCAGTACAACGCACTCTCAGCTCACGGATGAAGAGCAGAAAGCCGCGGGTGTCAGTTCCGATTTCATTCGTCTATCCATTGGTCTGGAGGATATCGAAGATATTCTCTGGGACCTAAATCAGGCGCTGGGCGCGTAGCGCCCGTATCAAACCAAACACACGAGTAGACAAGTACACGTGTTGTTTACCTGTGTACCTGTTTACTCGGAGACCTATCCCATGCCCGTAAAAATTCCAAACACTCTTCCTGCCCGCGCGACGCTCGAACGCGAAAACATCTTTGTCATGGACGAAGAGCGCGCCCAGCATCAGGATATCCGGCCGCTGCGTGTTGCGATCCTTAACCTCATGCCCACAAAGATCGCTACCGAGACGCAACTCCTCCGATTGCTTTCCAACTCCGCACTTCAAGTGGAAGTCACTCTGCTGCACACCGCGACACACGAATCAAAGAACACGGACACAGATCATCTGCTCAATCACTATCTAACGTTCAATGACGTCCGCAGTGAAAAATTCGATGGTCTCATTATCACAGGCGCGCCCGTGGAACAAATGCCGTTTGAAGAAGTTGAATATTGGGAGGAATTGACCGACATCATGGATTGGGCGGAAGCGAACGTTGAATCCACGTTTCATATCTGCTGGGGAGCGCAGGCAGGACTCTATCATCGCTACGGCGTGCCAAAGTATGACCTCCCCAGCAAGATGTTCGGTGTTTATGAGCACCGCATCCTCGCGTCCGCCGTTGGCACCGCTCCCCTGCTGCGCGGTTTCGATGACGTTTTCCTCGCCCCCCACTCCCGCCACACCGAGATCCGCCGCGTGGACGTGGAAAAGATCAATGATTTGAATATCCTGGCTGAATCAGACGAAGCCGGTCTTTACATCCTCGGCACAAAGGATGGTCGTCATCTATTCGCGACGGGTCATTCGGAATATGATCCGCTCACGCTCAAGGCTGAATACGACCGCGACGTGAACAAGGGACTATCGATCCATGTTCCCAAAAACTATTACCCTAACGATGACCCCACCGAAGTACCCTCAGTCCGCTGGCGCGGGCATGCAAATCTATTGTTCTCAAACTGGCTAAATTACTACGTATACCAGGTCACGCCCTATGACCCTAACGAAATCCCTTATGTAGGTCACGCTTGAAGCGTGACTTCGCTACGTTGCCACAAAGCACTATTGATACAATAAATAATGCAATCACAAACGAAATTATCAACGATCTTCCAGGATGAGCCTGTCCGATGGGGCTTCCGCGGTGATCCATACCTGTGGCGGGAAATGAAGGCCACCGTGGACGATTACGAATACCCGGATATAGAAGAACAGTTCACCGCACTGCTTGAACAAATGTACGAGCGATTGACAGGTGCATCGCTTACCGACCACGAACCCATATTTGTCGAACGGTATAGTCACGGAGGGATGTCCAGTGGCTATGTATCTCCACAATTCTGGGTTGAACAGGCAATACCGATGCTGCTAAAAAGATATCGTGAGTCGAAGTAGCAGGGGCAACCCCCGAGGACCGGTTCCGTGATCAGAAGACCCCGGCGGGCCGCCCCTAAATGTCTCCTAAACAAATTATGGAAAACATTGAGCATGTGCAAGTTTGAGACTTTCGATCCTCTAAGACTGTATAATTACGCAATCCGATTTTCCAATCAGTAAGAAGGAGTCCGCCCATGGTTCGAACCGATGTGTATGAAGGATTATTGGCAGAGACCGTAATGATGACCGGCGCGAACGGCGACTGGATCAATGCATATTTTGCGCGCCCACTTGGGCAAGGTCCATTCCCTGCGCTGGTGCTGGCACATCACATGCCGGGTTGGGATCAATGGTATCGAGAGGCGACTCTCAAGTTTGCGCTTCATGGCTATGCCACGATCACCCCGAATCTATATTTCCGCGCGGGACATGGAACCTCGGAAGATGTGGCTGCCAAAGTGCGCGGCGAGGGAGGCATTCCTGATGAGCAGGCTGTTGGTGATCTCGCGGGCGCGATGCAATACCTCCGGGCGTTGCCATATTCAAACGGTAAAGTGGGAATTTTTGGGACATGCTCCGGTGGAAGGCATGCTTATCTCACTGCCTGCCGCGCCCCTGGCTTTGACGCGGTCGTTGATTGCTGGGGTGGAGGAATTGTGGTGGGCCAGGAGCACTTAACACCAAAGTCTCCCGTCCCACCAATCGATTACTCCAAAGACCTTGCGTGTCCGATATTAGGCATATTTGGGAATGAAGACAGCAGTCCAACACCCGAACAGGTGAACCAACTGGAGGATGAACTTAAAAAGCATGGAAAGAACCATGAATTCCACCGGTATGATGGCGCCGGTCATGGGTTCTTTTATCATCATCGTCCCAATTATCGTCAGGCGCAGGCAGTGGATGGCTGGCAAAAAGTGTTTGCCTTTTTGGAGAAGTATTTATCCTGAGACCCTAAAAGTTTTTTTCTGGGACGAAAGAAACAAGATGAGCAAGATCCCCTTGCCTGTCAAACGACATTTCAAGAGAGAAACCGTTTGGGTCTTATGCCAAGGAGAATTTATATGTGCACAATGATCGTTGAAAAAGTAAAAGCGGAGGGCAGCGGCAAAGGGACAAGTGGATGGTTTCCACTTGAACAGGCAAATGTATCCTTCGATCATCCGTTCAATGCGCCGCTGGAACATGCATTAAACATCGATTTTGTGAACGAGTCCCAGGGACCTTCGGCGCGCGTCGCGGTGGAATTGAGCGAGCAAGCCGCGCGGGATCTGGTGAGGACCATCCTTGCTGTTCTGGACCAGGCAGAGTCCGGTGGACACTTATGATTTCGTTCTGAAAACAATTTCAATCCTGCGAGGTAACCATGAAACGAGTATTGATCTTGGGCGGTGGGTTCGGTGGCATTGCAACTGCGCGTCGACTCAAGCAACAGCTTGACGAAAAGGATGAGGTCATTTTGGTGGACCGACGCGATCACTTTATGGTCGGGTTTCGCAAGACCTGGGCGCTCGTCGGTCAGTCCACGCTGGAGGCCGGGCAGCGACCGCTCGACAACCTCACCAGCCTCGGCATCCGCGTGATGCGGGACCCGGTCACGCGGATCGATCCGAGCGCGCGCGCCGCATGGATGGGAGACCAGCGTATCAGCGCGGACGCGTTGGTCGTGGCTCTCGGCGCGGAGCTTGCGCCGGAGACAATCCCGGGTTTTCAGCAGTACGCGTTCAATGTATATGATCCGAACGATATTCCTCGCGCTGCACAGGCACTGAATGAATATCAAGGAGGCAAGCTGATGATCGGCATTTTCGGCGCGCCTTATAAGTGTCCGCCCGCGCCGTATGAAATGGCACTGCTGCTCCATGATTCGTTGAATGCGCGCGGTATAGAATCCAATATGGAAGTGTTCACACCGCAGCCGATGTCACTGCCGGTTCTTGGGCAGGTTGGTTGTGACCTGATCGAAAGCCGTTTGGCAGATAAAGGAATCACATTCCTTCCAAGTCGCAAAGCCACTTCGATCAAATCCGGTGAAGTTGTATTTGCCAATGAACGCAGACCCTTTGATCTTTTATTGGGCGTGCCCCCGCATCAGCCTCCGGCTGTCGTGCGCGAAAGCGGACTGGTCGGCGATTCTGGCTGGGTGTCGGTGAACTCACGCACGCTGGAGACTCCATTCCCCGGCGTCTATGCCATTGGCGATGTAGTGCAGATCGCAATGGCGAACGGCAAGCCGCTCCCAAAAGCCGGCGTATTTGCTGAGGCAATGGGCGAAACAGTAGCTGAACGCATCGCCGCGACATTCACAGGACAGGAAAGCGAAGCGACCTTTAAGGGTGAGGGAGGCTGTTACCTGGAAGTGGGCGCCGGGCAGGCGATGATGGTGAAGGGAAGTTTTCTCGCAGAACCGGAACCGGAAGTTGCCCTGACAGAAGCGTCGGCTCAATATTTGGAAGAGAAACGCGCGTTCGAGGTACAGCGGTTACAGACCTGGTTCAAGTGAGTCCATCAATGCAAGCAAAGGGTTTCTGAATGTATTTGTTTTTCCACCCATTACAGCACCACATCATTGGGCATCCAACGGCATCTACGGCGAGAAGCGATGGCTTAGCAAGCGCTCTGAGTTCCGAAACACTATGCCGTAATTCAACAGTGGCTTATCATTCTTGGGATCGCGGGAATGATCTTGATCGCCTGGGGCCGTTATCAACTTCATCCATGGATAAGCCTTCTTGGAGCTGTCATTCTGATATTAGCTCAACTGTGGCGAATTGACCGTTTCATGACACTTTATGAATTGTATGAAGATAAGGGTTAGCAGTCGTAGGACGCATCTTGCTTTCCGTATCCACTTCCTTTAGTAGCAATTTAGGTTGTTTATTTACATTCGAATCCAGAGACACAATTTCAAACATGAATAAACCCAAGAGTTCGTTCCTGCGTTGGCGTACCCCCACCCGCTATCCCGCATCCGCGTTCCTGCTGGCTGCACAACTGGTGAGCCTGGTACTCTATGCCGTGTTTGACGCCAACCCCAGCGGACGAGCGCTGCTAGGCGCGTTCGGTATTCTGATATTGGCACTGGTGGTATGGGTGATCAACCGCAGAGCAATGATCTCATGGATCGCATGGCTCCTTGTCGCCCCGGCATTCATACTGTCGCTGCTGTCAGCACTGTTTGACAACCGAATGCTGTTGATGTGGTCTTCGCTGCTGGAGGCGATCTTGTATTTCTATGGGGCTGGCAGCCTGATCGCCTATATGATGGAGGATTACCGGGTGACCACAGACGAGTTGTTCGCCGCCGGGGCCACCTTCACCCTGCTCGCCTGGGGATTCGCCTTTGTGTATCTCGCGTGCCAAATCTGGTTCCCGGGCAGTTTCATTGGCGTGAACGCCCCGAGTGAGCCGCGTACCTTTGTTGAGCTCCTGTCCCTAAGTTTTGCCAATCTTTCAGCAACTGGGCTTGGCGACATCCTGCCCATC
>DATKED010000082.1:0-10971 GCA_035512375.1 Anaerolineales bacterium | reverse complement strand
TTTCATCGCCCCCGTCGTCGCCTACTTCGCACCCGCGGGTTGGGAACTGTTGTTTGGCATCGTCCCCACCTACTGGCCCATGAAAGTCTACTGGCTGTTGTACGCGGGCGAGACGAATGTCTGGCTGTATGTCGTCATCGCAGTCGTGTATCAATTGCTCGTCGCCGCCTTTTTTGCGAGAAGGTTTTACAAGGTTTTGCATCAATAAATTTCTCCCTCATCCCCAGCCCTTCCCCCAAAGGGGAAGGGAGCCAGTCCCCTCTCCCTTTGGGAGAGGGTTAGGGTGAGGGCAAACTCACACAGGAAAAAACTCTTATGGACACACTCACCATCATCGCGTACGCATTAATTCTTTATGGCGTCTTCACTCTGTATATCGCCTGGGTCAAACCCAAAGCCATCTGGAACCTAGGCAAGATACAGAGCTTTGTGCAACTGCTCTCTGAAAAAGGGACAGTCATCTTCTTTAGCATCGTCGGCATTGTGACCATTGTCAGCGGCATATATCTTCTTATGAGGTAATTACAATGAGCAACGAACAAACTGGTTTTGCCCAGCGCAGTCTGGAAAAAATACACTTCGACCACAAGGATATGGACTACTACCTGTCCTGGATGATGGGTCGCGAGATCTACGACGGCAGTGACCGCATGGAATTGTTGGAAACCGCCAAAAAGATTCCTAATGCCGACGTGCAAGCCTGGTGTACTGAATGGTCCGCACTGGCGCGGCGCATCGAAGCGCAGGCGGAAGAGGCGCTCCAAAAAGGCGACAAAGAATCCGCCCGCAAACTGTTCCTGCGCGCCAGCACCTATCACCGCGGTCCGCTGTTCATTATGGGACAGAAACATCCCGATTTCTACAGGTACTGGCAGAACATGCAAGCCTGCTTTCGCAAAGCCGCGCAATTGTCCGATCCCGTCATCGAACCGATCGAGGTCCCGTTTCAGGGGCAGACCTTGTCGGGATACTTTTGGAGCGTGGATAACAGCCAAACAGCCAGACCAACTCTGGTCGTGGTGGGAGGCGTGGAGACCTGGGCTGAGGACTGCTACTTCATGATCGGCACTTCTGCGGCGGAACGCGGCTACAACGTCATCACAGCTGACCTTGCCGGTCAGGGCATGAACCCCGATAAGGGACTGCACTTCGGCGCGCGGATGGAGGTCACTGCCAAAGCGTTGGTGGATTACGCGCTGACGCGTCCTGAAGTTGACCCGAACCGGCTTGCGCTCTTCGGCTTTAGCTGGGGCGGACACATCGCCTTCAAAGCCGCGCGCTTCGACCCGCGCCTCAAAGCGATGATCGCCAACCCGCCCATGCCGGACGTGTTCCGTTCGGTGATGGCACAGCAAAAGGGACATAACCGTCACGACCCGATCAGCCGCACGGCGTTCGATCAGATCGTCTGGCGGTTTGGGTTGAAGATCAGTTTCAACCCGAAGGACATCGCGGCGCGTTTCGCGAAGGCATACGATTACCTGACCAACGGCAAAGTGGATGTGAAGCAGATTCCGATCCCCGCGTTATTGCTGGCTGGCGAAGGTGAAGCGGAAGTTACGCTCAAGATCGTGCGTGAATGTTATGAGCAACTGCCCAACCCGAAGAAGAAGATGGTCATCTTCACGAAGGAGCAGGGCGGCGAGGCGCATTGTCAGGTGAATAATCTGGCGCTGCCAAACCAGGCTATTTTCGACTGGCTGGATGAAGTGTTAATCAACAAGAAAGGGAAAACCGCATGATCTTATTTCTACGCCTTGCATGGCGTAATGTTTGGAGACAACGCCGCAGGACACTCCTGATCGCGGTTGGCATGGGCGTCACGATGTCCCTGCTGGTGTTTTACGATGGTATCGTCGCGGGCTTTGAACAAGCCATTTATGGCAATGCCATTCAGTTGCTCGGAGGCAATATTCAAATCCATGCGCGCGGCTACAACGAAAAATTGGGACGAAAGCCACTATTACCGTTGGATGATCCGGATGCTGTCGTACAAGCGGCGGAGGACCACCCGGATGTGGTGATTGCATCGAAGCGCATCGTCACCGGCGGGCTGGTGACGAATCGGGAAGGCGCGTTTTCGGTCTCGATCATTGGCGTGGAGACCGACAAGGAAACCCGCATCAGCCCGGTGGCTGACAATATCTCACAAGGGCGCTATCTCAACGCGGATGATGGTGACATGATCGTCATCGGGCAGGGACTTGCCACCGCGATGGATATCGAAGTTGGCGACCGCATCACGATGGTCGGCAACTCGAAGAACGAACAGACGCGTCAACGCACGATGACGGTTGTTGGCATCTACGATGTAGGTGTGCCGACGGTGGAAAAGACCACGATCTATTTGTCTCTTAACGAAGCGCAACAGTTATTTGGGCTGGATGGAGAGGTGACCGAAGTCGTTGTTTCGCTGAAACAGATCGGACAGGAACCTGACGCGATGAATGCGATCAACAGATCAGCGCCAGGCTATGAAGTGGAAAGCTGGGAAACCAGCATCCCTGAACTGAAACAAACCCTGGAAATGAAAACCGGTGTGATGGGCGTTTTTGGTGTGTTTATGCTGGGCATTGCCGCCATCGGTATTCTCAACCTGTTGATGATGGCAGTTTTTGAACGCACCCGCGAGATAGGCATCATCGGCGCGCTGGGATTGAAACCGCGCCAGATCACGATCATCTTCCTGCTGGAGGGAATCCTGATCGGTGTGATGGGCGCGGTCATCGGTGCGATCCTCGGTACGGCCATCAATGGGGCGCTGGGGTATTACGGATTGGATTACAGCGCGTTCGCCGATTTGACCGAATACACTGCCCTCATCAGCGGTCGCATCTATTCCCAGATCGTCCCGATGAAAGTGTTTCAACATGCGGTCACGGTTGCGATCATTGCCGCGCTTGCTGCACTTTATCCGGCAATTGAAGCCTCAAGGCGTGAACCGGCTGAGGCGTTGCATTACGTGTAATTATCTTCTTTCCTCTTTCTTCTTTCATCAACATGGGAAAGATGAAGGCTTGTACTGAGCAAAGTCGAAGTGAGAATCTTATGATGAATTATTTCAAAATGGCTTATCGTAACCTGGGCAGGCATCGCCGCCGCTCGATCCTATCGGGGCTGGCGCTTGCAATGGGGACCGCCCTGTTGATGTTCATTGCCGCATTCTTCGAGGGGGAAATGCGCAATTCCATGGAAATCACCCTGCGTCTCAATAGTGGGCATATCCAGGTGAGGGATGCCGATTACGACCCCGACAAACTCAGCGTCGCCTGGGAATATCTGATCGAGAACCCGGAACAGATCGCGGTGCAGATCGAAACATTGGACCAGGTTCAGGCAGCAACCCCGCGCCTGTTTGCAAGTGGCATCGTTTCAGTCCGAAATGATTCCAGCGGAGTCGAAATCATGGGTGTGGTCCCCGATTCCGAAGCGAATGATCCCTACCGACAACTGGTATCCGGCAATTTTGTGACCGCAGATGACCGTGAAGGCATTTTAATCGGATATCCGCTGGCAGAAAGCCTGGGACTGAACGTTGGCGACAAGCTCACACTATTGATCAATACATCGGATGGCGATGTGGATGAACAGGAGTTCACGGTGCGCGGCATCTTCACGACCGGTACGACTGCCTACGATAAGGGAATTGTGCTCCTGCCGCTCCAGAAAGCTCAGGCGTTTTCCGGCGCACAAAACCATGCCAGCATGATCTTCATCCTGCTGAAAGACCGCGAACAGGCAGATGTTGTTGCCGCCGCGATCCCCAGTCAAAGTTTTCAGGTCGAAACATGGGAAGAGTTGAACGAACTGCTTGTGCTGATCAACGATTTTTCGAATGCCTACCTTACCTTCATCAACCTGATCGTGTTGGGTGTGACGGCTACTGTCATCGTCAACACATTGCTGATGTCGGTATTCGAGCGCACGCGCGAGATCGGCATCTTGAGTTCCATCGGTATGAAAGGACGCCAGATCATCACCCTGTTCCTCGCGGAAGCAAGTTTGCTGGCTTTGGGTGGAATCACATTCGGTGCACTGGCTGGGTGGACGCTTTCCGCCTACTTTGGAAAAGTTGGCATTTACTTCGGAGATCTTGGTATCAGCGGCGATATGCTTCTTCAGGATCGCATCTACCCCTACCTGACCCTTGAATCTGCCATCAACCTGATCATCACTGCATTCATTATCACCATACTCGCTTCACTCTACCCGGCGCGGATGGCTTCCCGCATGGAACCCGTCGAAGCACTGCACAGCGCACAATAAAGGAGAAATAAAATGGAAGTCGCAAAATTAACAGATGTTACCCGCGTTTATAAGATCGGCGAAGTGGAAACCCGCGCTTTGAACGGCGTCAGCATTACTATTGGAGACGGCGAGTTCACATCATTGGTTGGTCCTTCCGGTTCCGGCAAGACCACCTTACTGCAACTTATCGGCTGTCTCGATAAGCCCACCTCTGGCAAAGTGGTCATCGCCGGCAAGGAGACCACCAACCTCAACCGCAACCAGCGCGCCGACCTGCGCAAAGGGACGATCGGTTTCGTATTCCAGTTCTTTGCCCTCATCCCCACACTAACGGCGTACGAAAACGTGGAAATGCCACTCCTGCTCAATGGCAGGAACGCGGCAGAACGCAAGCAGCGCACGATGGAATTACTCGAAGGGGTGGATATGACCGCCCGCGCCCATCACCGCCCCGACCAGCTCTCCGGCGGACAACAACAGCGCGTCGCGGTCGCCCGAGCACTTGCCACTGACCCCAAACTGATCCTCGCTGACGAACCCACCGCCAACCTCGATACCGAGAACGGCGAGCAGGTTATGGAGATCATGAAGAAACTCAACCAAGAGACCGGCACCACCTTCGTCTTTGCCACGCATGACCCGCGCGTCATCAAGTATGCCAGCCGCATCGTCACCATGCAGGACGGAGTGATTGAAAAAGATGAAAAGGTCAACGGAAAGTCATAGGGCAAGAATGAAGCAAGTTTTGTTAATCATCACGGTAATGGCGCTGGTTCTACTATCTGCGTGCACATCAGCTGCTTCTTCACCAACGCCCATTCCTACAATAACGTTGGGCGATAACAGCAATCCATCAAACGCAAGCCAGTCAGACAATGGCAGTTCGGTGTCGGCGGCTGCTGTCATTATCCCAATCAACGATGCACAACTCTCGTTCTCTGCGATCGGACGCGTGACGACTGTAAACGTAAGAGCCGGTGACAAAGTCAGGGCGGGAGACATATTGGTTCAACTCGACACAACCATTCAGGAAGCCAAAGTCCGGGAGGCGGAGGCGAATCTCTTGGCTGCCCAGGTGCAACTCAAATATAACAAGCGCTTGGGGCTGGACGAAGTCCATATTGAATCATCCGAAGCAGATGTCGCACGCACGCAGGCACTCGTTGATTCTGCCAGCGCTGTGCTTGCATCCGAATCCACGCTCACCGCGCCCTTCGATGGGACGATCGTTTCATTGAATATTGCCCCTGCAGAAACGGTTGTGCCCGGGCAGGTCCTGATCGTCCTGGGGGATCTCTCCAAATATCAGATCGAAACGACTGATTTGAGTGAACGCGACATTCCCCGTGTACAAACCGGGCAGCCGGCGAATGTATTCATTGAAGCATTAGGCGAAGAATTCACTGGTAAAGTGATCGATGTTGACCGTGTTTCATCCACGCTTGGCGGCGATGTGGTGTACAAAGTGACCCTTGAATTGGATCAGCAACCTCAAGGCTTGCTCTGGGGTATGAGCGCGGATGTCCAAATCGAGACGACAGACTAGGCAGGAGGACAAAATGAAACGATTCTACTGGTCATTGCTTTTGAGTCTGATCGTCATCCTTGCCATGTTGGCGAATCCTGTATATGCCGCGCAGGAAGCGACCGTTGTCGCGTCGGCTGTTGTTGTGCCTGCACAGATTTCACGGCTGAGCTTCCTCAGTCCCGGCCTTGTAAAGGAAGTGATTGCCCATAAAGGTGACGCAGTGATTGCAGGACAAACGCTCGTCGTCCTTAATACCCCCGACCTGGAATTTAACGTTGTTGCCTCGCAGGAGGCTTTCCGTTCCAGGCAGGCTTATGCAGAGCTGCAAAGATATAAGAGAGTTAAAGACAGACGGAATGGCAAAGTCTTTTGGGATGTGGTCCCACCCGAAGTGCGACAGCGTGCCGACGCACAGGCTGCCAGCGCGCAAGCCGCAATGGAGGTTGCACAAGCAATGTTGGCTCAATGTTCACTGGTTGCACCTTACAACGCCACAGTCGCATCGGTGGATATTGTCCCCGGTGAATATGTGGAACAAAATCAGGTTGTCGTCACTCTTGCCACGCTGAACACACTACAGCTCGAAACAACCGACTTGAGCGAACGCGATATACCAAAAGTTAATATCGGCGCGCCCGTAAATATTTTTATCGAAGCATTGAATGAAAACTTCAACGGAAAAGTCATCAGTATTTCGCCACGGGCAAATACTGTGGGCGGAGATGTCGTGTTCAAAGTGATTATTGCGTTCGTCAAACAACCTCAAAATTTATTGTGGGGTATGACCGCAGAAGTAGCAATTGAAGAGTAAATGGAGATTAGAGACTCAAATGGGTGAAAGACGCGGAGCGAAAGTTCCGCGTCTTTTGCTTCCCTGAAGTAATCCAACACGAATGGGGCGCAACAGAGGATCACATTGGGCAACATCTTATGCTATCAAGAATACGTTCAGAAAAACTTCAGGCATTTTACGTATTCTATGGTTAAATCAAATGAGTTACACACAACATCTGAAAATGGAGAACTTGTCACATGGCACTTCCAACAAAGATCACCGTCATTGGTGCAGGCTCTGCAATATTCGGCGAGAACACACTCTCCGCCATTGTACGCTCAAAAAAATTACGCGGCTCCACCCTGGCGTTGGTGGATAGAAATGCTGACAGTTTGGATATTGTCCATCGTCTGGCTAACAGGCTCAATCGTGATTGGGACGCGCAGTTTGTGATCACAGGACACACAGATCATTGCGAGGCGTTAGCCGACAGCAAATTCGTTGTCAATGCCATTGAAGTGGGGGCGCGTGAAAATTTATGGAAAAAGGATTTTGAAATCCCGATCAAATATGGTGTCCGACAACCTTACGCTGAGAACGGTGGACCTGGCGGGTTTGCACATGCGGCGCGCAACATCGGTCCGATCCTGAAGATCGCACGCGACATGGAAGCGCTTTGCCCTGACGCATGGTTCGTCAACTTCACCAATCCGATGGTGCGCATCTGTGACACGGTCAACCGTCATAGCGGGATCAAAGCTGTTGGGTTATGTCATCAAATTTATGCGGGTTATGGCATGGTCGGTGTGGCGCTTGCAAAGGATCTCGGCATCGAAGTGCCCGAGGGACTCACCGGCATGCACGCTGCAGTGGACCAGCATCCTCTCCAGCATCGCGTGCGTGAACAGATCGTCCCGCTCATTGATATTCGCGCCGCGGGATTGAATCACTTCACCTGGATCCTCTCGATACATGACCGCCGTACGGGCGAGGACCTTTATCCGTTATTTCGAAAGCGCTTCTTTGAACTGGACCCGACGTTTGAGCCGCTCACGCGGGACGTTTTCTCAGCCTTTGGTTTGTTCCCCGTCCCCGGAGATACACATTTATGTGAATATCTTCCGTGGTTAAGTGACGCGCAGACCAAACCCTGGGACAAATACAACATCCGTCTCTATGATTGGGACTTGATGGCAGCAGTGCGCGACTTCGAACTTGATCGCCTTAACGGAATGGCAGGCGGACATCAAACCATCGAACATTTACTGGATACAGACTCGGAAGGCGCGCTGGAAATGATAGAGAACAAGGCAGGCGCGACAACCCACTATCACCCTGCGGCAAACCTTCCCAATGTCGGACAAGTTTCCAACCTGCCCCACGGATGCACACTTGAGACTCCTGTGATCGTCGATGGCGCCGGGATTCATCCCGTCCATGTGGGCGCGTTGCCTGAACCAGTCGCAGAACTCTGCCGAAGGGAAACCGTTGTCGCGCAGCTCTGCGTCGACGCGGCGGTCGAAGGTTCCCGCGAAAAAGCCTTGCAATGCCTGTTACTTGATCCTGTCATCTCAGATATTGATACAGCCAAGAAAATATTGGATGAATACCTGACAAGCTATAGAGAATATCTGCCTCAGTTTTGGCAATAATTTATCATTGCGAGTCTTTCGACTGCGCTGAGCAGAACACAGTGCAGTCGAAGCGTGGGCGAAACAATCTCTTACTGAATGACAGGAACATCCGACGGGAGATTGCTTTGTCGGGCTGCTGCCCTCCCCGCAAGGACATTTCTTTACATAAAGAAGAAACAAGTGAAAATCATTTCCCTATCCCATGATAACGACCTTCTCACCCAACCGTCCGCGCAATTGCTGGTAGACGTGTTTCGAGAGCACTGGCCCGATGCCTGGCCAACAATTGAAGAGGGCTTGGAGGAAGTCCATGAAATGCTTGAAACAGAGCGAATTTGCCGCGCGGCAGTGGATGAACTGGGAAACTTGCTCGGCATCATCGGCGGAATCCCGGGATATGACGGCCACGTGTGGGAGCTGCATCCACTCGCGGTGCAGCGAGCGCTGCAGGGCCGGGGCATCGGTCGCGCGCTCGTCCGGGATTTTGAGGAGCAGGTCCGCTTGCAGGGTGGATGGACGATCACGCTCGGAACAGACGATGAAGACGATATGACTTCATTATCAAATGTTGATCTATACGAAAATCTCTGGGAAAAGATACGCGACATCCGCAACCTGAAGAACCATCCCTTTGAGTTCTATCAAAAGATGGGATACATCATTTCGGGGGTAGTTCCAGATGCAAACGGTATCGGCAAGCCCGATATTTTGATGGCGAAGAGGATAAGCTCGGTGGTCGAGTAGTCCGTGTTTTTCGGGCGTATCGAGACCAGCGTGGTTAATGCGTCTCCGTCACTTTTGTGATCGAGCGCGGCGTTTCCGTGTCGTAGCCTTTGACTTTGGTCAGGTGGCAGGCGAACAATTGAGCGGGGATAATGCTCACCAATGGAGTCAGCCATTCGGGAATCTGAGGCGGGAGTTGGATCGGCGATTGAGCCAGCGCAAGCACATCGGCATCATCCGAGATCACAACAAGTTCCGCATCCTTTTGTTTGCGGAGGCGCGTCAACATCTCTCGCATCGACTCCTGCACCTTGCCACGCGGTGCGACGGCCAAAACAGGGAATCCGCCTTCGACCATCGCGATGGGTCCATGCTGGAAATCTGCAGAGGAATACGGTTCGGCGATCAGATAGGTTAACTCTTTTAGTTTCAGCGCCCACTCGAAGGCTGTTGCATAATTGAAGCCGCGTCCCAGCGCTACACATTGACTCATGTAACGATAGCGCTGGGTCATTTGCGCAATTTCCTTGTCACGAGCAAGCGTTTGCTCCGCCCATTTCGAAACCGAAGCCAGTTCTTTCCAGCGTTCATCTGAATTATTTAATGCAGCAGAGATCATGGCGATCGACATCAGCTCTGCCGTATAGGTTTTGGTCGCGGCCACAGCCTTTTCCACACCAGCCTGGATGTCCAGCACATGATCCGCGGCTTTGGCAAGCGGCGAATCAGGAACGTTGGTAATTGCAAGCGTGAGACATCCCTGCTTGCGTCCCTCTTCCAGCACACTGACGATATCCGGTGATTGACCTGACTGTGATACTCCAACCACCAGGGCATTGTTCAAGCGAGGCGGGCTTTGATAGTATGTGAATAAGGAAGGAGTTGCCAATGCAAGTGGAAGCCCATTGTGTGCACCCCAAAGATAATTTGCATATCTTCCCGCGTTATCAGAGGTACCGCGTGCGGCTAGAAATGCATACTGCACATTGCGCGACTGGATCGCTCTGGCAATTTCAATCACTGTTTGTTTTTGTTGGTCAAGCAGGGAAGCAAGCCGTTCAGGTTGTTCGAAGATTTCGGAATGTAGTGTCATGTTGTCCTCATCGTTGATTCTAATGCCTTTTCCACGAACGCATAAGACAGATGACACATCACATGGAAACGCTTTTTGATTCAATATATTAATTGGCGTAATTCAACCGCAAACAAAAATCGTTTGCGAAGAAATATTCTGCATAACAACACAATGATGGAAACGTTTACAACAATGGTTCAATAGAACAATCATTGAATACATAAACATTCTTGATGATCAAACAAACACTAACAAAATTTTAAACTTATATATCATCAAAAACCTTTACATAAATCGATTAATAGATACAATCAACATAGTTGCATGTAAAAAAATTTTATATGATTCAATTAATAGATTCATTGAATCATATAACAACAAATTTTTATCAACGACATAAACATGCAGCGCAATCAAGTTCATGCGCTATCAACAGACAATGACTTGATTGAATAAAAAGGAAAAGGACCCGACATGTATCTCTGTGTATTATCAAGCATCCCTGATGCGAACGATGTTCCATACGATCCTTCAGCACACATGAATGGATACAAATGGAAACATTACGAGGTAAATCCAAAGAATATCGAAAGACAATTACGCAATCTCTTGAATGAAGGAGTTGATGTATTCTTGAACCTGTGTGATGGCACACCTGATGATGCGCTTTCAGGCATTGGGCTTGTGCAAGCCATGGAAAAATTGGGTGCAGCTTTTACCGGTGCAGACTCTGCTTTCTTCGATCCTTCGCGCCAGGAAATGAAGGCGTATGCAAAGAAAGTAAATGTTCCAACGCCGGGTTGGGTGATGGTGGACCGCGTCGAAGATGTGGATCGCGTGTCGAAACGGTTGCGATTCCCTATTCTGGTGAAACCGCCGCATGGATATGCCAGCATCGGCATCAGACGTGCCTCGCGCTGTGAAAACCCGGATCAGCTCAAAGTCCAGGTGGGACGCGCGATCGAAGAGTTTGGACGCGCGCTGCTCG
>DATKED010000081.1:0-9871 GCA_035512375.1 Anaerolineales bacterium | reverse complement strand
CGCTCCAGGCTCGCCAGACGGCGAGCCTGTCTATTTGGTAGTTGGGTTTCTCCGTCGGGCACACTGTGTGCGCGGCGAGATGATTATGGATCTACACACTGATTTTCCTGAACGCCTTCAAAGCGGACGAATACTTTTTGTTGGCGAAGAGCATAAGCTGATGACAGTCGAAGGCGCGCGTCCGCATGCAAAAGGGATGCTGGTCAAGTTCAAAGGCATTGAAACTCCAGAAGATGTGGTGCCGTTCCGCAACCAATGGGTGTATGTCAAAGCAACGGATGTGCCGAGTTTGCCTGAAGGCAAGATTTATCAACATGAACTTTTTGGATTTCAAGTGGTGGACGAGAACGGGAATTCTCTAGGCGAATTGGTGGAGATCATCGAGACGGGCGCGAACGATGTCTATGTGATAAAGAATGAATCTGGGAAAGAGCTTCTTCTTCCTGCGATTCCCTCGGTTATCCTGGAACAAGATCCTGCTCGGCGGTTAATGCGCGTTCACCTGCTTGAGGGTTTGTAGGTCGCGTTTCCCTCTGCGCGGAGTTCGCAAACCTGACCTACGTGATATTTTATGGACAATAAACGTTACTGGATTGGCTTCAACCTAATCAAAGGGATCGGCGCAGTGCGTATGCAGGCGCTGATCCAGCATTTCGGTGATCTTGAGCTCGCTTGGAGAGCTGCGCCTGCCGATTTAGCGCGAGCAGGGTTGGGCTTGAAAGTGATCGAGCGGATTATTCGGGCGCGCGAAAATGTTGACCTGGAAAAGGTGTGGGCAAAGATCGAATCGCAGGGAATCAAAATCCTGACCTGGGAGGATGAACCCTATCCGCAGCGATTGAAGGAGATTGACCAGCCGCCGCCGGTGTTGTACATTCGCGGCGAATACCTGCCAGATGATCTATTTGCGGTTGCCATTGTCGGGACTCGGCGAGTCACTCCTTATGGCAGGCAGATCACTGAAGAGCTTTCGTCTTTTTTGTCAGCCAACGGGATTACAGTGATTAGTGGACTGGCACGCGGCGTGGACGCGATCGCTCATCAAACGGCACTGAAAGCGGGCGGACGAACGATCGGTGTTTTGGGTTCCGGGGTCGATAAAATCTATCCACCCGAGCATCGAGCGCTGGCAGATAAAATGATGGAGCGCGGCGCGATCATCAGCGATTACGCGCCGGGCACGCCGCCGGATGCATCCAATTTTCCGCCACGCAATCGCATCATTTCAGGGTTATCCTTGGCGGTCGTTGTGATCGAAGCCGGCGAGACCAGCGGTGCACTGATCACTGCCGAGTTCGCCGCGGAACAGGGACGGGAAGTATTTGCTGTGCCCGGTAGTATACTTGCGCCGCAAAGCAAAGGTACGAACAAACTAATTCAAAACGGTGCGTTGCCTCTCTTGAGCGTAAATGATCTGATGCAGGCATTGGACCTGAACCGTGTGGGCGAACATAAAGCCGCGCGAAAAATAATCCCTGCCGATGAAACGGAAGCGCGTTTGATGAATATTCTTAGCGAAGAACCTTTACATGTAGATGAGATTCGCAATCAAACTGAGCTGCCTATAGAAAAAGTTTCAGCCACATTAGCGCTTATGGAACTTAAAGGAATGGTGCGTCAGGTGGGTGGCATGAATTATGTCGCTGTGCGAGAGGTACAATCCGACTACTCTACCTAGGAGGATAGAATATGGAACATACGTATGCTGTTATTATGGCTGGAGGTGGCGGCACCCGTCTTTGGCCCATCTCCAGGAAAGAAACCCCCAAGCAACTGCTTCCTTTACTTGGTAAAGATACCCTGTTTCAGAGCACGGTTGCACGACTTGAAAAACTTTTCCCGCCGGAAAGGATTCTTGTTGTGACGGTTGCCGAGCAGGCGCGTGAAATGCAAAAACAGGTCCCATCCATTCCCGTTGAAAACTATTTGATCGAACCGGCTCCACGAGGGACCGCCTCTGTGGTAGCATTGGCGGCCGCAGTGCTCCAAAAGCGTGATCCACAGGCGCTCATGGCAATTCAGACCTCGGACCATTACATTCGCAATCGTGATCTGTTCCATTATTTGATCAGCGCCGCGTTTGATGTCGCCCGGAAAAACTACCTGGTAACCCTCGGTATTACGCCTACCTATCCCTCCACGGGATATGGCTATATTCAGCAGGGTGCGTCGCTGGATGGTGATTACAAATATCCGGTCTATACGGTCAAGCGCTTTAAAGAGAAACCCAATGAAGAAACTGCCCAACAATTGTTACGCAGTGGTGATCATTCGTGGAATAGTGGTATGTTCGTATGGAACGCAGATACAATCCTGGCAGAAATTGAACGACAGATGCCTCAACTTTTCGAGGTAGTCAACAAAATTGCGTCGGCCTGGGGCACGCCCCAACAAAACGAGGTTGTGCAAACCCATTGGTTTGACCTAAAGAGTCAAACGATCGACTATGGCGTGATGGAGAAAGCAGAGCGTGTTGCAGTCTTACCGGCCGGCGGGTTGGGATGGAACGATGTCGGCTCATGGGACTCACTCTTTGAGGTACTTATGCCCGACATGAACGGGAATGTCGCAGCCAACGCTCAACATCTTGCCGTCGATACGCATAGCACGCTCGTTTACACCAAGGATGATAAGCGTCTGGTAGTGACCATTGGTCTGGATGATATCGTCATTGTGGATGCAGATGATGTGTTGATGGTCTGTAAAGTGGATCAATCTCAAAAGGTCAAGGACGTGGTGGAGCATCTGAAAAAGCATCACCAGGAGAAATACTTATAACCTCGGAATTAATAAAGAGGTTGTCTGCTCCACTGCGCTTCGACCGTGCCCCAACGGGCACGGCACTCCGCTCAGCGCGATCAGACTCAGAATGACGTACGTAAAGGTTAACTTATGGAAGCATATTGTATGAAGTGCAAGACCAAGCGTGAAATGAAAGACCCCATTGCAACATTCAATGCAAAGGGATCTCCTGTCACGATTGGTGTGTGCACTGTCTGTGGAACAAAACTTTATAGAATGGGCAAAACTGAGGCGCATGAAGGGTTAATTCCTCCTGAAAAGCCGGTCAAGGTGGAAAAGCGCGATGGCAAACTGGTGATTGTCGAATCGCCGGCAAAAGCCAAAACTGTGGGACGTTATCTCGGAAAAGGCTACACCGTCCGCGCCTCAGTGGGGCATGTGCGCGATCTATTGAAGTCGCAGCTATCTGTGGACGTGGAAAATAATTTCGTGCCAAAGTATCGCGTTCCGAATGAAAAGAAGGATGTGGTCAAGGAGATTAAGAAACTGGCGCAGAAAGCGGAGGAAGTCTATCTTGCGACTGACCCCGACCGTGAAGGTGAATCCATTTCATGGCACCTCCTGGAAGCCGCGCAGATCGATCCTGAACGCGCCAAGCGCGTGGTCTTCCATGAGATTACCGAATCTGCGGTCAGGGATGCATTCTCGCATCCGCGTCCGATCAATATGGATCTGGTGGATGCGCAGCAGGCGCGTCGCATCCTGGATCGCCTGGTCGGGTACAGCATTAGCCCAATCCTCTGGGAGAAGGTGCGCGGTCGCCTTTCGGCAGGACGCGTTCAATCGGTGGCGCTCAGGCTGATCGTCGAGCGGGAGCGTGAGATCGAGGCGTTCGTGCCTGTCGAATACTGGTCCATCCATGCAGAGCTGCAGCCCGCTGGAATCAAATCCACATTTATCGCAAAGCTGGCGAAGGTTGATGATCAGGACCCTGAGCTGCAGAACGAAGAGTCAGTTAAGCCAATCCTTATAGATATGGAGACTGCCGCCTATGTGGTCACAAAGGTCAAACGCGGCGAACGACGGCGAAAGCCCCTGGCTCCATTTACGACCTCAACTCTACAGCAGGAAGCCTCGCGTAAACTTGGCTTTACTGCCAAACGTACGATGGCACTTGCACAGGGACTGTATGAGGGGCAGGATGTAGGGAGTGGAGGCACGACCGGTCTGATTACGTATATGCGGACAGACTCAACCAATGTTTCGCTCGGCGCACAGAACGAAGCGCGGGATTACATAAAGAACAAGTACGGCGCCGACTTTTTGCCAGCCGAAGCACCGCAGTATAAGACACGCTCTGCGAACGCGCAGGAGGCGCACGAAGCCATCCGTCCGACTTCCGTGATGCGCGAGCCAGAACAGGTCAAGGAATATCTTGAACCTGCAATGTACAAGCTCTATCGCCTGATCTGGCAAAGGTTTGTCGCCTCCCAGATGGAAGCAGCCGTCTATGATACTTTGCAGGTGGAAGTAACCGGCAAGACGGATGAACACGTGTATATCTTGCGCGCTTCCGGCTCCACGGTGAAGTTTGCCGGCTTTCTCGTTATCTACGAAGAAGCAAAAAATGAAGATGTTAAATCTGAAGAAGAAGAGAATGTCCGCATCCCTGCTGAAGTAGTAGAGGGACAGAAGCAGGAACTCATCCGCTTGATCCCTGAGCAACATTTTACACAACCGCCGCCGCGGTACTCAGAGGCGTCTCTTGTACAGGCGCTGGAAGAGGATGGGATCGGGCGTCCTTCCACGTATGCGCCCACACTCTCAACCATCCAGCAGCGCGGCTACGTGTTGCGCGAAGAAAAACGGCTTGTACCCACAGAGATCGGGATTCAGGTCAATGATCTAATGACTCAATATTTTCCCGACATCGTTGACCTGAGGTTTACAGCTCGCATGGAGGAAGATCTCGACATGATCGCCTCCGGTCAGGCAGAGTGGGTGGAAGTGCTGCACGAGTTTTATCGTCCGTTTGCTGAGGATGTGAAAAAGGCGCAGGCCGAAATGCCGGTCACGAAAAGCGAGCCGGAACCGATCGGGCGCAAGTGCCCGGAGGATGCCGGTGAACTCGTCATTCGTTACGGGCGCTTTGGAAAATTCATTTCGTGTTCGAATTTCCCGACCTGTCGTTACACTGAACCCTGGCTTCAAAAGATCGGCGTTACCTGCCCGAAGGATGGCGGCGAACTTGTTGAACGGAAAACGCGCAAGGGTCGCACCTTCTTTGGCTGTGAGAATTATCCGAACTGCGATTTCACCTCGTGGAAGCGACCTCTTAAACAGCCCTGTCCTAAGTGCAGTGGGTTGCTTGTCATTGCAAGTAAACGCGAAGCTCAATGCACAAATTGCCAGGAAACCTTCCTCCTGGAAGAGATCGTTCCTGAAACTGTTGAATAGGAGAAAACATGCATTTCGCACCCCTTCCCTATCTTGATCCCGGTTCCGGCAGTTTCCTGATCCAACTGCTGATTGCCGCCTTACTCGGTCTTGGCATTGCTGTACGTGCTTCATGGAGCAGGATCAAAGGATGGTTTGGAATTAAGTCGCAGCCCAAGACTGACGACGAAGATGATGAACCCGAATCCAAATAGCGGACAAGCGCAGCAGTTCCGCGGACAACTTTCTGCTTCTTTTCGGGACCCGAGCGGATTCCTGTTTTCTCGCGGCGGAGTCCTCTACCGGCAGGTAAACCGCAAATATGAGCCGGAATATGGGCGGTTAATGGAATCAGGCTTGTATGAAAAGCTCGTCAAAGCCAGGCTGCTGATCCCGCATATGGAAGTGGATCAAGTCCCGGCTGAGTCTGACCCCAACGGGGGAGCTTATAAGGTCATCCAGCCGGAACGCGTATCGTTCATCTCCTATCCGTACGAATGGTCATTTGGGCAGTTGAAAGATGCGGCACTCGCGACGTTATCCATCCAGCGCCGCGCGTTGAAAGCCGGCATGTCGTTGAAGGATGCGAGCGCGTACAACATCCAGTTTGTGCGCGGCAAGGCGACGTTGATCGATACGCTTTCTTTTGAAGTGTACAAAGAGGGACAACCCTGGGTGGCCTACCGCCAGTTCTGCCAGCATTTCCTTGCCCCGCTGGCATTGATGGCGCTCTGCGACGTCCGTTTGAACCAGTTGCTGCGGGTCTACATTGACGGCGTGCCGCTTGACCTTGCCAGTGAATTGCTGCCTTTTAAGACGCGTTTCCATTTTGGCTTGCTAACGCATATCCATTTGCATGCCGGCGCTCAAAAGAGATATTCAGGCGCCGAAGTGAAATCGCGCGCAGGGAGGGTGAGCCGGCAGGGGATGACCGGTTTGATCGACAGCCTTGATTCGGCTGTCCGCAAATTAGATTGGAAACCGGGCGGCACGGAATGGGGAAATTATTACGAGATTACAAATTATTCTGATGCGGCATTCGAACATAAGAAAGGACTTGTCAGGGACTGGTCTGCAAGGGTGAAGCCGTCCATCGTCTGGGATCTGGGCGCGAACAACGGTGTCTTCAGCCGGGTGGCGGGTGAATCGGGTGCGTACGTTGTCTCGTCTGATATGGATCCGGCAGCGGTGGAGCAGAATTATCGCCAGATGAAGAGTGAGAAAACAGAGAACCTTCTGCCACTGCTGCTCGATCTGACGAATCCGAGTCCCTCCATCGGGTGGGCAAATGAGGAGCGTGATTCGTTCGGTGTGCGCGGTCCTGCCGATATGGTTCTGGCACTGGCTTTGATTCACCATCTTGCCATCTCGAATAACGTGCCTTTGCCTCAACTGGCTGATTTCTTTTCCAAAGCGGGAAAATGGCTCGTTATCGAATTTGTCCCAAAATCTGACGGTCAGGTCCAAAGATTACTCGTATCACGCGAGGATATTTTTCCAAATTACACACGTGAAGGGCTTGAAACCGCGTTCAAACAAAGATTCAAGATCTGTGAAGCGGTGAATGTACACGAATCAGAGCGTGTGTTATATTTGATGGAACGCCTTTAATACAACCTCAGTACTTTCGATAGTTGTATTGTTCAAGGGATGGTATATAATAGATTTAAACTCCCGAAAAAGGAATAAGCCATGGAAGCAGTAACCGCGATATTGAAAAACCTTCTCAAAAACACGACAACTGCGATTGTAGTAGGCGCGATCCTGGGCCTGCTTTTAGGCCTGCTCTTCGGCTGGGTGATCTGGCCGGTCCAATGGACGGATGGCACGCCGGAGGTCCTGCGGGCTGATCTCCAGGAGGATCATATGCGGATGGCGGTTGAGTCATTTAACCGCACAGGCGATATCGATACGGCTGTTCGTCGCTGGGATGATTTAGGAGAAGCCGCGGGTCCCACGCTGGTCCGCCTTCAGACCACTCCTGGTAATGTCGATCCGGCTGCTGTTCAGCAATATGCCAGTGTGATCCAGGCGGCAAAGGGTCCCATCCAGGCTCCGCCTGTAGGCGAGGATGCATCCGGTCTGGGCTCGATGGTTATTCTGGGATCTGTGCTGGTGCTGATCCTGGTTGCCGTAGGGGGTTTGTATTTGCTGCGTTTGTTCCGAAAAGGCACCGGCGCTGTGACTCCCGTAATGCAGGGAAACGAGATCAGCCGCCAGGTTGAAAGGACCGATTTTCAATCCCTCGGACTCGCGCAGCCGATCACACAGACCATGACCACCTATGTTCTGGGCGATGATCTTTATGACGAATCGTTCAGTATCGACACGGGCGGCGGGGAATTCCTGGGTGAATATGGCGTTGGCGTTTCAGAAACGATCGGGGTGGGTGAGCCAAAGAAGGTTGCTGCGCTCGAGATCTGGCTATTCGATAAGAACGATATCAAGACCGCCACAAAAGTATTGATGTCTGAACACGCTTATAACGACCCGAACATCCGAGCCCGGCTCGAGCCAAAGGGTGAACTGGTTATCGTGAAGCCGCAGGAACAGGTCTTATTGGAAACCGCGACCCTGCAATTACTGGCAACTGTTGTGGATATGGAATATGGAACCGGCGCGATGCCCCAGCAGAGTCACTTTGAACGGATCACGCTGGAACTCGCCGTCTGGCCCCGCAGTGGACAGTGAATCAGCTCTAAATCAAAAGAGACCGGCGTGCCGGTCTCTTTTTGTTTAACAACCTTTAACACGACGGACACGAAGGTCACAAAGGCATTTATCCTTAAGGCTTCATACCTTAGTGCCCTTTGTGTTTAACTCATTCAATCTTCAGGATCTTGATCTTGAGTTTGCCACCAGGCGTTTCCGCCTCGACCACGTCTCCAACTTTGTGATCCAGCAGGGCGCTTCCAATGGGTGATTCGTTCGATATTTTTCCATTGCGCGGGTCGGCTTCCTTTGCCCCAACAACATAATAGGTCTCAGGGTCGAAAGCCTCCTCCTGCACCGTGACCGTTGAGCCGACGGTGACCACATCGCTGTGTGTCTTTTCAATGATGACGGCTGTGCGCAGGGCGGCTTCGACCTCCTGGATCCGACCTTCCAGAAAAGCCTGGTCTTCCTTGGCTTTGTGATAATCCGCATTTTCAGAGAGGTCACCCATTTGGATGGCAGCGCGCAGGCGCTGTGCAAGTTCCTCCCGACGTGGACCTGTAAGCTCAGTCAGCTCTGCTCTAAGTTTGGCTGCGCCTTCCGGCGTTAAGTAGGTTTGTTGATTCATCATACTCTCACTTTCTTCTAGGGCTTCTCCAATGGGTTAAATAACCTTTGATACTCCTCAATGGCATAACGGTCTGTCATCCCGGCAATGTAATCACAAATCGTGCGTTCCAGTCCGCGCTTCTCGATATTGGTTTGTGTTGTAGTCGGCAGCATCGTTGGTTCTGCGCAATACAGATTAAAGATATCGGATATGAGCCGTTCGGCTTTGACCTGCATCCGTGCGACGCGATAGTGGCGGTATAAGTTTTTATACAGGAAATCCTTGAGCTCGCGGTTGCGGCGCTGCATCTCCTCGCTGTAACCGATCACATTATGCTTGAGCTTTTGCAGATCGAGCGCGGACTTGGCGTTGCTTTCCCTCAGCCGTTTGTCGGTCGCTTCGATCATATCCGTGACCATGATCCCCACCAGCTGGCGGATCATGCGGTGGCGTTCGATGTCATCCAGGTTCGGTCCGCGCCACTTATAGGTTTCCCGCAGGATCTCCCAGAGCGCGATGCCATCCAGCATGTGCGGCGTGATCATGCCTGAACGCAAACCGTCGTCCAGGTCGTGGGTGGTATACGCCAGTTCATCTGCCACATTGGCGATCTGCGTTTCGAGGTTGCCGCGCAGCTCGGCATTGAAATCACGGGCGTCTGAAATATCATATTCCGATTCGTGTTTGACCATGCCCTCGCGCACTTCCCAGGTGAGGTTCAAGCCGGGGAATTCGGGATAACGCTGTTCTAGTTCCGTGACGATGCGCAGGGACTGCCGGTTGTGGTCAAAGCCGCCGTAGTCCTTCATCAGGCGGGCGAGGACAACCTCACCGGAATGCCCGAACGGCGAGTGACCGAGGTCGTGCGCGAGACAGATCGCCTCGACCAGGTCCTCGTTGGCGCCGAGGGCGCGTGCCAGCGTCCGCCCGATCTGGGCAACTTCCAGGGTGTGGGTGAGGCGGGTGCGGAAGTAGTCGCCTTCGTAGTTGATGAAGACCTGTGTCTTGTATTCGAGCCGCCGGAATGCCGTGGTGTGGATGATGCGGTCACGGTCGCGTTGAAAGGCGGTGCGGTAATCCGGCTCGTTATCCAGGTAGGCGCGGCCCTTCGAATCCTTGCTGCGCATCCCGTAAGGAGCCAGGCTTTTATCCTCGATCTCTTCAAGCTGTTGACGGGTGAAAAACATGGATTGCCTTCCTAACGATCACGTCACTGCGAGGAGCTGCTGGTCGAGTAGGTCGAGTGTGGTTCGAGACCATATCGAGACCAAAGCGACGAAGCAATCCTCTGTTCGAGGAGATTGCCACGCCACCATCCTTCGGCTTCGGACTTCGTCCTCCGCTCAGGATTTAGGCGGCTCGCAATGACGTATTGTAAAGATGGGGCGAGAGGGGGTCGAACCCTCACGGTGTCTCCACCGACGGATT
>DATKED010000080.1:0-9596 GCA_035512375.1 Anaerolineales bacterium | reverse complement strand
GTTTCATCCAGAGCCAGATACCAAAACCAAGGAGCACAATCCCCAGGATCAAACCGCCAAAGTTGTTCATGAAATCGCCGACCAATTCCCACTGACTCCCGAAGAGATAACCCAGCCCCCCATAACCGAAGACCCATATGGCTTCGCCTGAAATATCATAGATCAGGAATGTGCGAAATGAGATATTTCCCATCCCTGCCATGAAGTTGACCGGCACAGCAATTCCCGTGATCAGAAAACGTGTCAGGAATACGGATATGCCGCCCCAGCGCTGAAAAAATTTTTCGGCTCTCGCCCACTGATCTGATCTTCCGAGGCGCTGCAGGACAGGATCGCGCGCGTAATGCCCCAACGCATAACCGATGCAATCTCCAAGCACGACAGAAATCCACGCGATGAGCCCGGTCGTGTGCCAGGGTAAGAAACCTTCCCTGCTAAATGCGCCGGCAGCGATGATGATCAGAGTGCCCGGAAATGGGATTCCCAACGCCCCGATAAATAAGATTGCACCCAGAATTGGCGCCCCATAATTGATAATTTGTGTCAGTAAAAAATCAGACATACATTCTACTTACGGCGCGGGTACCGTGGGCATGGGTGGAGGAATGTTTTCCATCACCACAACTTTTACCGTTGCCTCCACAATGCCAGGAGTTTCAGGGAAATATTCCTCATTTAATTGCCTGAGACTCTTATCCCTATTCCCATGTTCAGGAATTTCCAATGCCTCAAAAAGGACTTGCTGCCGCACATGATATATCTTCGAGATAAAAGGAATCGTCATCCAGTCACGGATCAATTCGACGTCAGTTTCTGCAGATTTGGCATCCACTGAAAAAACAGGCGGCTCGCGATGCTCCTGAAACTCCCGAAGGGCGCGGAGTGTGCGCAAGCCGAAGAGACCAGCGAGGATCACGCCGGCGGTCACCAGCCCCAGGACCAATGTGCGCCATCTTTTCGGCGTCATCTCACTCCTGCCACTCCAGCTCGAATTCACCGATGGCAACCGTGTCACCCTCCTGCACGCCGGCATTCCGCAAGGCTTCGTCCACGCCAAGCGTTCCCATGATCTTTTGGAAGCGGCGCACGGAACCATCATGCTGCCAATAGGTCATCGATGCGGCGCGCTCGATCGCC
The DNA here is from genome assembly GCA_035512375.1 of Anaerolineales bacterium. Taxonomy (GTDB): domain Bacteria; phylum Chloroflexota; class Anaerolineae; order Anaerolineales; family Villigracilaceae; genus Defluviilinea. The sequence continues at coordinate 8,459 of DATKED010000080.1, read as the reverse complement.
ACGCCTGAAACGCGCCACTCATTCGCTCCCTCACGTGTCACAAGAAACTCACGCGGGTCATCTTTCGGTTTGTAGACCGGCAGAGCAACATCCACTTCTTCCAGTGGAGGAGCTTCTTCAAGTCTTTGATAAGCCTTGACCAATAGCTCGCGAGTGTTTGTACGTGCCAAAGCGGAAATGGTCATCAGGTCAACTTTTAACTCTTTGAATTTCTTTTGGATCTCTGCAAGTCTTTCCTGGACTTCAGGCTGGTCTATCTTATTGAGTGCCGCCAGTTGAGGCTTCTTCGCGAGGTTCGGGTCGAAGAGTGACAGCTCCGAGTTGATCTGGCTGTAATCTGCGACCGGGTCTTCAGACAAGCCGTCCAGCAGGTGGACCAGCACCCGCGTCCGCTGGATGTGGCGCAGGAAATCATGCCCGAGTCCCGCGCCCTGTGAAGCACCTTCAATGAGACCGGGAATATCTGCCAGCACAACCGTTGTATCGTCATCAATGTTCGCCACGCCAAGGTTTGGCTCGAGCGTGGTAAACGGATAAGGCGCGATCTTCGGCCTGGCATTCGTCAGCACAGAGAGCAATGTGGACTTACCCGCGTTCGGGACACCGATCAGCCCGATGTCGGCGATCAGCTTGAGTTCCAGTTTGAGGCGTCTCTCTTCGGCAGGTGCACCTTTTTCAGCAGTGCGCGGCGCCTGATTGCGCGACGTCGCAAAATGCTGGTTGCCTCTTCCGCCGCGTCCGCCTTTGAGTACGGTTAGTGTTTCGCCCGGCTTCGTGAGGTCTCCGATCAGTTCGCCTGTATCTGCATCGAACAGTACTGTGCCCGGCGGTATATAAATGACAAGGTCTTTGCCGTTGCGCCCTGTCATTTGCGAAGGTCCGCCTTTCACGCCCTCCTCAGCCTTGAACTTCTGATTCTGTCGAAATGCGGAAAGCGTGTTCAGTGTGGACTTAACTTCAAAGATGACATCGCCGCCCTTGCCGCCATCGCCGCCATCGGGTCCGCCCATTGGAACAAATTTCTCGCGGCGGAAGTGCACCATGCCATCGCCGCCCTTGCCTGATTTCACGTGGATTTCTACCTGGTCTGTAAACATACAGCTATTATAAACTGAACGTTACTTTTATCCGCAGGACTGCTACGCTTGTCACTGTATATGCTATGACCCGCGCAGACCCCTGCGTTATTTGGAAATACGCGGCATAGTCGTGGAAATGACTGAGGAGGGCGCCATGGAGCAGCTCGACAGACTTTCTGAACTGTACACTGGGAGGAGACCACATTTTGACGAATGCGTGCCTGCTGAATTCCAGGAAAAAGAAACCCCGGTCTTGTGCAGAATCCTTCCTGCTTCTGTAACAGCTCTCGATGCTGGATGTGAAAAACAGGAGCAGGTATGAACGCTTCGGTTCTCGAAAGCCATATGGATCTGTTGACGCGTCCGATTCACGGTGTGCTTACGACAATGATGCCTGATGGACAACCCCAATCCAGTTTGGTGTGGTGTGATTTTGACGGTGAGTGTGCGCGCATCCTATGCCGCATCCACGCGAAGCGGATCACGCTGGACGCGCTCCATTCGTAGGGTATGATAGGCTTCCGACCATCTGATTTGTGATAACCCGACTCACTGGAATTTTACGTGATCCATCGTTTTCGCTGTCTGACCATATTCCAGTTCTGCCTCGGATTTCTGGAACAAAAGGTGGAGGAAAAGCGTTTCTACCTTGGGAGGATACAGGGATTTATGGGTTTGATGACGTCTTTTGGTCTCAGGAGAGTTGTCTGACAAAGTTTATCTTTTAAGTAGCTCGGATACGAAAAAAGGTTTTCCATAAGGAAATTGGAAGGCTTATAATCATTTTCGTGCCTAAACCAAATGAAAGGAAAAGATCATGAAAACCAATATAAAGCAATCAGGTCACGTTCAACGGCTCTTCCACTTGTTGATGGCCCTTGGATTACTAACCTTGCTATTTGCCCCGCTAGGAGCTGTGCGAGCACAGACAGAAATTCCTCCCCCGCCCTTGTCCTCGCAACTGACATGGGCGGATCTCGGGGCTGTCGAGCGTGCCTTCGTGCTGAATGGGGAATCGGTCACACTCTCCGGCACGTCATATCAGGCAGGTGAAGAATTTAATCTGGAAGGCTCCGATGAAATCGCGGCGTATTACTCGACGGCAAGTCTCGCTGAATTGGGGTGGGAAGAGATCAACACCACACCTTACCCAAATGGTGTAACTTCGCTCTATTTCCATTCCTCCGGCACGTACGCAATTGTGGAATTTGTGGGATGTGAATCCGAATCAGCGTTATCCTGTTTAACCGTTTGGGGAAGTAACCCGACTGACGTTGTTCCCGTCCAGGATGCTGAGAACGGATTTGGTCCAAAAGCAGTAGGTACAGTGAGTAAAAGCGCTCCTGCTAATTCAGCGACTAACGTTGATACAAGCGTCACTTTGAGTTGGGGCGCTTATACAGGAACCGATCTAAATCGCTATCGCTATTGCATTGATAAAAGCAACGATTCACAATGTGATGCGTCCGGCGGCTGGACAGCGGTCTGGAGCGGGCGGAGTGTCACTGTCAGCGGCTTGGAAACCAGCACAAGATACTACTGGCAGGTGCAAGCCGTATTGGATGATGACACGAAGGTCGATGCCAATGGTGGGTCCTGGTGGTCATTTACCACGAAAGCACAATCCAATACCGCCCCAGGCGCGTTTGTAACCTCTCTACCCGCAAGTGGAGGAACTGGCCAATCTGTGACGCCTACTTTAGTTTGGCAGGCAAGCTCCAATGCAACAGCCTATGAATACTGCCTGGATACTGCGAATAACAATATCTGTGATAATAACTGGGTCAGCACCAACAATACCTTCCTTACACTCATGACGGGGGTGGGCGCCAATATTACATATTACTGGCAGGTGCGCGCCACCAACTCTGCCGGTGTAACCTACGCCAATGGCGGTACCTGGGCCTCTTTTACTACGGCTGTTGGTCCTGCCAATGATACGGTTGACAGCGCATCTACTGTAAATGTCCCGTATGAAAACATTGTAAATACCACTTCTGCCACACTTGATACCGGCACAGCAAATGCCTGCAGTCCTTCTTTGGGACTTTCATCCGTTTGGTACAAATATACTGCGGCTTCCAATCGTAAAATTTATTTGGATACCTTTGGAACAACCTACAATACCTTCATTGCAGTTTGGACAAAAAACGTTAATGGATCGTTGAGTTTGGTCGTTTGTAACGACGATGCCTCCGGCGTCACTCAATCCAATGTCAATCTGGCGGTAATTAATGGCACGACATACTATATCCAGGTTGCGCAAAAGAACTCGGGTTCAGCCACGGTCGCAACTCCCGGGGGTACCTTAAGCTTCCGGGTAAGAAATTTCGCGGACGTGGCCGGAAACAGCCCTTTCTGGAAGAATATTGAAGGTATCTATGCGGCGGGGATCACCGGTGGCTGTGCAACAAGCCCGGATCTGTTGTATTGCCCTGCAAGTGGTGTAAACCGTGCAACGATGGCTGTATTTATTTTGAGGGGAATGAAGGGTCCAGCATATGATCCACCCGCAGTGGGCGCGAGTACGGGTTTCCTGGATGTGCCCGCAACGTACTGGGCGGCGGCCTGGATCAAACAGCTGGCTGCTGAAGGGATTACCGCTGGTTGCGGTTCGGGAAATTATTGCCCTGAAAGTTTAGTGACTCGCGCCGAGATGGCAATTTTCCTGTTGCGTGCAAAGCATGGTGCAGGTTATGTTCCACCTGCTGTTGGCAGTAGCACCGGATTCACGGATGTCCCACCTACCTATTGGGCAGCCGCCTGGGTTAAGCAACTGGCAGCAGAAGGGATTACTTCCGGTTGTGGAAGCAGTCTCTACTGTCCAGAAAGTAGTGTCACACGCGAGCAGATGGCTGCCTTCTTAAGCAGGACATTTACTATCCCCGGACGCCCTTGATTGCATAACGAATACGGGGCGGGAATTCCCGCCCCGTAAAACTCTACTCTCTATCTCACGAACTTCCATGCCCCGGGCAACACCAGGGCTGCCGCGATTATTTTGATCGCGTCTGCAATTAGAAACGGGAGCAAGCCTGCCATGATTGCCTTACTGAAACTTCCAAGTACTACAGCCAGCCAGGCAACTCCACACACGTAGATGATGGTTGTCCCAACGAAGAAGGGGATAAGGGACGTACGTACACTTCTTTCCAGTCCGCGTTCTGCCAGCAGACCTATAACGTAAGCCGCGATCACAAAGCCAACCAGATAACCGAGCGTCGCGCCTGAAAGATAAGCAACCCCCGATTCGCCGCCCGCGAAAACAGGCAGTCCGAGCGCGCCCAGCGCGATATACAGCGCCATCGACGTCGCGCCGCGCTTCGAGCCAAGCGTCGCACCGACGAGCAGGACAGCAAACGTCTGCCCGGTCAACGGGACGGGCGTAAATGGTAAAGCAATTTTTACCTGTGCCAGTACCGCCACGAAGACTGCGCCCAGCAAGATCAAGGTCACATCCCGCAGCCAGCCTGCCGCGCGTGGAAATGCAAGAGTGTAAATGGTTGGAGCAAGAGTAGTCATATTGATGTTTCCTCTCAAGGCGATTTGACAATAAAACACATTATTCTTGAAATCGTTCCAAATGGAAAGTGATACTTATCCACTTTGCCTGATGACAGTCACCCAGTCAGGAAAATTCAGTCACTTTGATGCCAGCGTGATAAAATCCCGCGCGGATGAATTGGTATAAAACCACCCTCGAAATCTCCACCCGCGGCAAAGGATTGCACGATATTACCGGGACCGTGCGTGCACAGTTACTTGACTGGAGTGTGCAGGAAGGCATGTGTTTTCTATTCCTGCCCCACACCAGCGCCTCGTTGGTCATCAGCGAAAACTGGGACCCGACTGCCCGTGCCGACCTGGAGACGTTTATGGAACGCCTCGTCCCTGAACGGGACAATTGGTACACGCACGATTTGGAAGGTCCGGATGATGCCACCTCCCACATCCGTTCCATGCTGACCGACACCAGCCTGACCATTCCCATCGATGATGGGAATCTATCACTCGGAACCTGGCAGGGAATTTACATCTTCGAGCACCGTGCCCGCGGCGGAGCCGGTCATCGCCGCAACGTGTTGATGCGCGTCTTAAATGTGGAATAAAAACAAAAAGAGTCGGACAAACGTCTGCCCGACTCCCGAATAACGATTTTCAACGATCGCTATTTTTTCCCAAACTTCTTCATCAAGATATCCTGCAGTGTTGGCTTACCGATCTCCTGCAGTTCATAGCGCACGCGTTGATAGGGTTTCGTGATCTTGATCACGCGTGTCAGATCGATCGGAGTGCCCACTATAACCATATCCACATCAGATTTGTTGATAGTCTCTTCCAGGTCCTTCATCTGTGCGTCGCCATATCCCATCGCCGGGAGGATGGGTCCGGTCTTGGGATACTTCTGGTATGTCGCCGCGATGGATTTGACCGCGAACGGGCGCGGGTCAACGATCTCTTTTGCGCCAAATCGACGTGCCGCCACGTAACCAGCCCCGTATGCCATCTCGCCGTGCGTAAGAGTTGGTCCATCTTCCACGACCAGGACGCGTTTGCCGCGGATCGCTTCGGGGTCATCCACGAAGAGGGGGGAGGCGCCTTCGATCATGATCGCGGTCGGGTTCAGCTTGCGCAGTGACTCACGGACCTTAATCACGCTCTCGGGGTCTGCTGTGTCCACCTTGTTGATGACGAACACGTCGGCAAGCCGAACATTCGTCTCACCAGGGTGATAGGAGACCTCGTGCCCGGGGCGATGAGGATCAGCGACGACGATCTGCAGGTCAGATACATAGAACGGGAAGTCATTATTCCCACCATCCCATAATACAATGTCCACTTCCTGTTCGGACTGGCGCAGGATCTTTTCGTAATCCACACCGGCGTAGACAATCACCCCGTTATCGATGTGAGGTTCGTATTCCTCGCGCTCTTCGATAGTGGTCTCGTGCTCGTCGAGGTCGTCGTAATCCGCGAAGCGCTGCACTTCCTGGCGGACCAGATTTCCATAGGGCATTGGGTGACGGATCGCCGCAACTTTGTATCCCATATCTCTTAGGATCAAAGACACTCGCCGCGTCGTCTGGCTCTTGCCGGAGCCCGTCCGCACCGCGCAGACCGACACAACCGGCTTGGTGGACTTGACCTGGGTGTAGCGAGTGCCCATCAGGCGGAAGTCCGCGCCTGCCGCGTTGACGATGCTCGCCTTGTGCATGACGTATTCATGCGGCACGTCGCTGTAGGCGAAGACCACCTGTTCCACGCCATGCTGCTTGATCAGATCAACGAGCTCCTCCTCCGCGCGGATGGGGATCCCGCTCGGGTACAGCTCACCGGCCAGCTCGGGCGGGTAGAGGCGTCCCTCGATGTCCGGGATCTGGGTCGCCGTGAACGCTACGACCTCATAATCTTTGTTGCCGCGAAAGAACGTGTTGAAGTTATGGAAGTCACGCCCTGCCGCGCCCATGATAAGAGTTTTGATTGGCATAGGATTCTCCTATTCATAAAGCCACACTGAGGACAGTGTCCGGAGCGTCTCGGCTTTGGTTTTGAGAATCTCCGTTTTTACCCAGGTGACGTTTACACACAAATTTTAAATAAAACAGGCTAAACGTAAAGATATCGTTTAGCCTGTTTCCTACATGACCTCAGGCGCCTTGATGTCGAGCAACCGCAAAGCATTGGCAATTGTCTGCTTTGCAGCAGCGACCAAACGAAGGCGGGCGTTTCGCACATCCTCCTCTTCGCTTTGCAGCACCGGTACCGCATGATAGAACGAGTGGAACGCGTTTGCAAGATCATACGCGTATGCCGCCATCACCAGCGGACGGTATTCATTTGCAGCCTGCTGCACTGCATTCGGGAAGCGTGAGATCTGCTCGATCAGTTCTATCTCATGTCTTGTCAGTTCGTAGTCAAAGGCGGCAGACTTTTGACCTTCGACCTTTGACTTTTTCAAAATCGAATTCGCCCTCACATGAGCATTTTGTATGTATGGTCCCGTTCTCCCATCGAAAGACAATGCTCCGTTGATGTCAAAGACAATATCTTTATTGTTATCCACTGAAAGCATGGAATAAACCAGCGCGCCTAAACCGATCTGCTCGGCGATCTTTACGCGTTCATTTTCAGGAATGTTTCCGCTCCGTTCGGATTCGACAGCCAATACGCGTTTGATGGCTTCATCATACACTTCCTTGAACAGCGCCACGCGTCCACGCCGCGCGGACATGGCTCCCTCAGGAAGTGTTACATACCCATAAGACAAGTGATAGCACTTCTCGGCTTGTGGGAAACCCCACAATTCCAAAATCTTGAACACTTGCTGAAAGTGCAAGCTCTGGCGAAAGTCCACGACATAGATCGAGCGGTCAACATGATACTGTTCGAATTTCTGTTTTGCCAGCGCCAGATCCTTGGTTGAGTAAAGTGTTGTGCCATCACTGCGCAGGATGACCATCGTGCGATACTTTTCTTTGGTCAAACCAAGCTTCTCATCAATTTTGACGATGACAGGTCCGCCTTGGGCTCGTTCATCTTCGGCGATGCCTTTGGCAATTAACTCATCCACGATCTCTTTGCCAAGTTTGTTCGCTTCGCTCTCGTAAAACCAGACATCCATGTTTACATCTAAGATATGCAGGACATCGCGGAATTCCTCGAGGCTCCACTCCCGTGTCACACGCCACAACTCATAGACATGAGGATCATCCGCTTCCCATTTGCGGAGCATTTCCCGGCGTTCAGCATCGTAGGCCTCGCGCCCGGCAGTTTCCTCTGTCGTTTCATTCTCTCTCTTTTCCAGGAGGGCTGTCGCTTCGGCATAGATCTTTAACAGCCATTGACCGCGTTCATGAATGCCCTCGGGCTCCTGACCTTTATAAAACTTCTCATAAGCCCACACGACAGTGATTACACCCAGCCCCATATCGCCTGGGTATGTCGCGCGGATAGTCTCAAAGCCTGCAAACTCGACCAGCCGTGCAAGCACTTCCCCCAGGATCGTGTTTCGTGCATGTCCAATATGGAAAGAGTGATGCGTGTTCGGTTGAGCATATTCGACCATGACGCGTTCCGTTTTTGGCGTGCCCCGTCCAAAGTCCGCGCGGGAGGCGAGCACTTCATCCACCACTCGCCGCGCATACTCGGACGTCGTGAAGTATAGATTAAGATAACCCTTCACTGCTTCCGCGTGACTGATCCCAGGGACGTTCCCGATCTCCGCCTTGACCTGCTCGGCGATTTCCTGGGCGCGCTGCGGCACCGGAAGCTTGTTCCCTTTACCGGCGCGGGCTTCATTGGCCGCGGTCTGAAAGAAGGATGTGGAAACACCCCATTCACCCGAGAAGGGGATGGGCTGCCATTTCAGGTCGGCGAGCG
>DATKED010000079.1:0-10260 GCA_035512375.1 Anaerolineales bacterium | reverse complement strand
TGGGCATCACCTTCAATTATCTGGTTGCTCTCTTTTATAAGAAGCCCATCCGCCAGGGATTATTTGGCAAGCCAATCTTCAAAACACCACTGGATAAGCAATTCGGTTGGATGGGACTCGTGTCCATGTTTGCCGGGCTTGCAATTGGCCTTATAGCTCTTGTGCTGGGTGTACGAGGCTGGGAAATCGGGCGTTTGTGGTTTTACATGGTAGGAAGTGCTTTGATATTTTTGGTCGGCATCCAATTGACCATATATTGGTTGTTATTGAGAATATTGGAAGAATTAAGCCAGAGGGAAATGCTCACGAAACTGGATATAGGATTGAGTGAACTGTGAGTACCAAATCGATTTTTTGGCTGGTCACCCTGTTATTGGTGGCAATCGCTGCTTTTTTCCTTTGGCCTTATTTTACGCGGGTGGATTTGCCCGAAGTAAACATGTCCTCTTTTGGTTCTGAGACCGTCCGCGCGCAGGTGACGGAAATTATCGAAGAAGGCGAAATCGATCTGGGCGGAACGTTGCAGCGTTATCAGGTTGTGCGTGTGGAAATGCTGGAGGGGGAGTATCAGGGCATCGTGATGGAAATGGATTATGGCAGACGGCAGGTGCTTTCGAGTGCCATCTATCTTCGGGCGGGCGATACCGTTTTGGTGACAATCGGTTCGCGCCCAGACGGGGTGCTTACCGTCTATTTTGTAGACTTTGTGCGGGTTGACTCGCTCTTATGGCTCACTGCGATTTTCGTTGTCGTCATTCTCAGCATCAGTCGTTGGAAGGGATTGCGTTCCCTTCTCAGCATGGCATTCAGCTTACTCGTTATTATTGGTTATATCATTCCCCACATTCTTGCGGGTGAGGACCCGTTATTGGTGAGCATCGCTGGCTCCGTCATTCTGCTGGGTGTGACGCTCTATCTCACCTATGGCTGGAACCTCAAGACACACGCCGCGGTCGTCAGCATGATCTTTGTTCTATTAATTACGGGGACACTTGCCGCCCTCTTCGTGTTCTTCACGCGCCTGACCGGCTCAGGAGATGAGAATGCACTATTCCTGCTCCAAATGCTTAACACACAAATTAATTTGCGCGGCTTGCTGCTGGGTGGAATGATCATCGGTGCGCTGGGCGTGCTGGATGACCTCGTGACAACACAGGCCTCGGCTGTCTTTGAGCTGCATCATGCAAATGAATCTCTAGGATTCCGTGCCTTGTTCCGGGCTGCCATGCGGATTGGTCAGGACCATGTCGCGGCGACGGTCAACACGCTGGTCCTGGCGTACGCGGGTGCGGCGCTGCCCATGCTGCTGATGTTCTCACTTGGTCGCGGGAATTATGGCTCTTTGGTCAATTTTGAATTTATTGCGGAGGAGATCGTGCGTACGCTGGTTGGTTCCCTCGGTTTGGTGACCGCGGTCCCACTGTCAACTGCAATCGCCATTTTGTTCGCCCTCAGAGCTGATTCGCTCGGGAAGTGGAGAGAAGTACTTGGCCCGGAGGGAAGCGGAGAAGGTCATGGTCACTAGCCTGGCCCGTCCCGCCACCAGTGGGACACCCTCCTCGAATCCAGACAGGATTCCTTGCGTAACCATGACAATTCTCGATCGCGGATTTGTGGAGGGCAGGGATGAGCGCAACCTTTTTCCCTGTTCTGCGTATGGAAGTTACAAGGAGCACGAGTGAACGATGAACTTGCCTGGGTTATCCAGGCTCAGCAAGGCAATGACGAAGCGTTTACAAAGCTTGTTGAGGAACATCAGACGCACGTCTACAATTTGTGTTACCGCATGTTGGGCGAGCCTGAAGCCGCCGAAGATGCCGCGCAGGAGACATTCCTGCGCGCGTATCAGAACCTGTATCGCTATGACCAGAACCGGTCATTTGCCACATGGTTGCTTTCGATCGGTGCGCACTATTGTATAGACCGACTACGCCGACGCAAGCTTTCGATGTTCTCAATAGATGAGGAGAACGATGACGGTACAACCTTTGAGATTGCGGATCCCGCTTCCCCCGACCCGGAAGCTGAATCCGTTAAACGCGAAGACCGCGACCGCCTCCACATTTTGCTGAAAGATCTTGACGAAACGGATCGCGCTGCCATCATTATGCGATATTGGTATGACTATTCTGAAATCGAAATTGCCGATTCTCTGAAGTTGACAGTCAGTGCTGTCAAAAGCCGCCTGCATCGTGCGCGCCGCGCACTGGCAGGCATGTGGCAGGAAGACGAGCATCCCTCGCCTCGCGCTCGCACTGAAAGGAGAGTCTATGAATCACCAGCCTTTTGAAGATTGGCTGTTGAATGACAAGCTGATCAACCCCAAGCAGAAGCTTGAGCTCGATGCACATCTGAGGATTTGCAGCCATTGCAGTGCGCTGGCTGAAACCGGGAAAGCTTTACGCTCAGTGAAGATGGTTTCACCGGCGACCGGTTTTGGCGCGCGCTTCCAGACAAGACTTGCCATGCAGAGAGTTGCTGACCGTCGGCGGAGACGCTGGGGGGCCATCTTGTTCACCTTTGGAGGCTTGGCAATGCTGATGTGGATAGCAGTTCCGTATCTGGCATCCTTCTTTGCCTCACCTGCTTCCTGGATTGCTGCATTCATAGAGTGGGGAGTGTTCATTATCACCACGCTTCAGGCAATGGCACAGGCAGGCTCGGTGTTGTTGCGTGTGATCCCGGGGTTCCTCTCTCCTTTTGCATGGATGGTATTGGTCTCCGCGTTTGCAGGTGTTGGTCTGTTATGGTCGGTATCAATCTGGCGGTTTGCCCAGCGGGGTGTTCCGCGAGGAGTGTAATCTATGAAGAAAACTTTGAAGCTTTTTACCCTAATAATTTTGCTTGCCCTGATGCTCGTGCCAACGCGTTTGGCTTATGCACAGGGTCCCAACCCGGGCGGCGGCGGACAGGTCATCTTTGGGAGTAACTATACTGTAGAAAGTGGCGACACTTTCGAGGGGGATCTGGTTGTTTTTGGTGGCAATGTAACCATCGAAGAGGATGCCAGCCTGAACGGTAACCTTGTGGTCATCGGTGGCACGATCAAGAGCAATGGCGAAACACAAGGCGATGTTGTGGTAGTGGGCGGACAAATCAGTCTCGAAGAGTCCGCGCTGGTGGCCGGTGATGTAGTCACGGTTGGCGGTCAGTTGGAACAGGCGGAAGGCGCGAAAATCGAGGGAGAGGTTGTGAATAATGTTGCACCGAACATCGTGTTTCCCAGTGGGCGGATTCCACCCACCCTGCCTGATACACCCAACGTCCCGGACGTCCCGCGCCCGAATATCAATATTAGCTATAACCCATTTGCTGAAGTCTTCTGGATTTTCTTCTGGGCAGTGGTTGTAGCTGGGTTCTCCATGTTGCTCTCACTGTTCTGGCAGCCGCAGATCGAACGCACCGCAAGTGCCGTTGTGACGCAACCGTTGATGACTGGCGCCATTGGGTTGCTATCCTTCTTTGTTGCCGCCATCCTCTTCCTGACCGTTATTCCACCCATCCTTGTTGCCTTTGCATGGTTATTTGGAGTTGTGGCTATGGGATCGGAAGTAGGTGAGCGCTTCACGAAAGCCATTAATCAAGTCTGGTCTCCGGTGCTTACCATTGGCTTCGGTACTTTCCTGCTCATGCTGGTCGGAGGGGCGATTGGCTTGATCCCGTGCCTCGGCGGCTTGGTCCTCTTCCTGCTCGGGATGCTGGGAATCGGCGGCTCTATGATAACGTGGTTTGGGGCGCGGCCTCAAGTTCCCGCGATGACCGTTTACACTCCACCGACACCCCCTCCGGCGTCCTAGCCTTAAAAATCTCTCATGTTATAATGAATCCGCCCCGCAGCAATAACGGGGCGGATTCATTATATAGAGGAGAGTATGCCTTTCAGAGAAACACCGATCCCCAACACGATTATCCACAACGCTCCCCCACCATTGGTTGAAGTCTCTGGGACGCATCATGAAATGGGCTGCCAGATTGGCGATGCGCGCCGGGAGCAGGTGCAACATAGTATTGAAAATGCGCGTGTGCTGATCAAACAGTCCTATGATTCTCTGGAACTTACCTGGGATGGAGCAAGGATTCAGTCGCGTAAGTACCTGCCTTTTGCCGAGGAACGCTATCCACAATACATCGATGAAATGCGGGGCATTGCGAAAGGAGCGAACGTCACGTTTGATGATGTGATGGTGCTTAATGCAATGGAAGCGGTGACAATGGATGCTCTGCATCTCACGCGTTGCACAAGCTTTGCGGTCAATGAGGAACGCACAGCAGACGGTCATGTACTTCTTGCGCACAACGAAGACTGGGTTCCCGAGGACGAGAATGATGTCTATGTGGTTTCGGCAAAGCCCAAAGATGAGCCTCCGTTCCTTGCCATGACGTATGGTGGGCTCCTGCCCAATGTAGGATTCAATGCTTATGGCATTGCCCAACTCATTGATTCTGTTTACCCGAACGATTCGCGCATTGGGATCCCGCGTCTGGTTGTGGCACGCGCCGTTTTGGCATCCAGGCGTTTATCGGGCGCACTGGGGCGCACGCTGATCTCACATCGCGCGGCTGGCTATAATCACCTGCTCGCGGATGAGCATGGCGAGTTATATTCGGTGGAGGTTTCTGCCCGGAAATTCGACATCCTGCATGGCACGGATGGGTATATGGTCCATACCAACCATTATCTTTCTCCCACCATGAAAGAGATCGAAAGCGATCCGGAAGAATTGATCTCTTCACGCGTGCGATATTTCCGCGCCAACCGTTTACTGAGGCAGAATTCCATGCACACGATCAAGACGTTGCAGGCAATCCAGAAAGATCATGTCAACCTGCCGAACTCGATCTGCAACCACAATATCCAGGGCATCGATCCTCTGGACCGCGAGAGCACGATCTCTGCCATGGTGATCGACCTGAGCTCGCGCGAGATGCATATTGTCTGGGGGAATCCATGCCAGAACACATATCATACTTATTATTTGGATGATTAGGGATTGGCACGTAAATTGAACCTCCTGTTATTGAGCAGGGGTGTTTTTTGGATGGTTAAGCCCATCACGCGGGTCTTGAAGAAAACTTGTTTAGCTTCAGCAGTAATATCGCATAGAAGACCAATAGCACCATCATGATCCATGGAACATAAATCAGCGGATCTGTAAGTACATAGGCACCTTCAAAAAGAACGCTGTCCCCAAGTGCCATGTAACTGACCAGCCGCCAAATATCCAGGAGTGCATAAGGTCCGAATAATGTCCATAACAAGATGCGAGTCCCCTTTTGTTCAGATGTCGCGAGCAAATAGGCAAAGATCACGATGCCAAGGGACAATTCCCAGACCATATCAAGCCAGATGAATGCACCGAGATAAAGTGCAAAAGCAAGCGCCAGCGCGGTTTCTGGAATTTCCTTTCCCATTTTTTGCCTTGGGCGAAGATGAAACTTCAAACCGATCCATCCAAGTGGGATCAGCAATATCAATTTTAGGATTGTCGCCAGGCGCATATTCGCGGCGGATACTCCAAGAGAAGACAGGACAATTTGCAAGATGGAGTGGTTGTAGCCAAGGAAAGGTTTTTCGGGTCCCCACCACGGATAATCACGCGTGAGGCGGGCGAGGAATCCCAAATACTCCTGGTATTGCCGAATGCCATACTCGACTCCACCTGCCAGGATCGTAATCCCTGCCACGATAAGATAAGCCAGTGCTGCTCCGCCCAGTAACTTGAGAAAGAAACGATACCTTCCAAGCAAGAGCGGCAAAGCCAGGGCGAACGCCCAGTGTGGTTTGATGGGCAGGATGACAGCTCCCAGCCAGAAGGCAGCCCATCCCAGCTTTTCCTTTAAGACCGCGTCAATTAGGAGTGTGGCGAACAGGGCAATGATGATATATGTGTTCATGTAAGCCAGGTCATCCCAAAAGGCTGAGAACACAAGATAGAGCGGCAAAAGGTGTGCCCATTGCCTGGCAATACTGGTGAGATCATTTTGTTCGAATATTTTGTGCCACCATGCGTATAGCAATCCGTATGCCACAATGTGGATGACTAACATGAGCGGCAAAAGGATTTGTAATGGTAGAAGCAGGAGAGGTGAGAAAAAAAATGCAAAGGCGGGTGAGTAAAGATAATGCGCCTCTACATGTTCGAGGGAGCCTGCGAGATACAAATCTTCGCGTGCCTGAAAATGCTGTGCCGAGGCAATGTACGATTGCTGCAAATCCGCCGAGACCTGCACTCCCTCCGCTACTGCATCAGGTCGCATCGCATCAGAGAAGAGAAAGATCTGGATCGCAAGCCGCAGCACGGCATAAAGCACTGCCAGAACAAGGAGAACGCGATAAGGCTTCGATCGCGTCCAATATTCCCTTATATACTTCACTATACTGTTATCCCTTGGGCTTGAGACGGCTTGACAGATCACGTAACTGGACGAATGAAATGGGTTTGATCATCACAAAATCCACTTGTTCCGTATAGGCTTCACCCAGCCGGGCATCGGCAGTGGTAATGATGACGACGGTTCCTGCAAACCGTTCATCCTTCTTGATAATATTCGTTAATAGCTCTGCACCTGAGATGTGGGGTAGATGCATGTCCAATAGAATCAGGAATGGAGGAGGTCCGTTCTTTAATCTTGCCCGCGCCATTTCTCCATCTGCAACAAGCTCCACTTCAAAGCCAACACCTCGCAATGCCTCGGCAAAGATACTGGCAAGGTCCTCGTCATCTTCAATGATCAAAGCCAGCTGATTCATAGGTCTCTCCATTTTTCAGGGCTCTCCTCCGGGATGACCAGAGGCAGAGTAATCGTAAATGTGGTTCCCACATCCACTTTGCTGTTCACGATGATATCCCCGCTCATCAAATGGACCAATTGCTTGACAATGGATAAACCCAGCCCGAACCCACCATGGACCCTGGTTTCCCCTGCCTCAACCTGATGAAAAGTGTCAAAAATATACGGCAGTTCTTGCTCAGGAATACCGCAGCCGGTATCAGAGACTTCCATACCCCATTTGTTTCCATAGGGGCAAAATAGCCTAACATGCACCGTGCCCTGATCTGTAAACTTGACGCCATTATTCACCAGGTTGACCAGAATTTGCTGCAGGCGTGCTCCGTCACCATTCAATATTTCAGGGAGATTGTCTTCGATTTCGCTGGTCAGTTTTAAGCTTTTGTCGTGAACGATCTGATCCATGACACCATGCAGGTTTTCCAGTAGTTCGGCAGGTCGGACGGCTCTCATTTGGATGGTCAATCTGCCCGCTTCCATTTGTGCCTGGTCGAGCAGATCATTGATTAGCCCGAGCAGGCGCTGGGTGTTTTTCATGATGCGCTCTGCCATATTCACCTGCTTATCGTTCATTGGTCCATAGACCGACTCTTTGAACATCTCTGCGTAGCCGAGAATGGCGTTCAGCGGAGTGCGCAGCTCATGGGAAACAATGGCAACAAATGTGCTTTTCAGTTTTTCCACCTCGGCTTCGCGCGTGAAGTCGCGGAAAACAGTTACCGTCCCGATGTTTGTATACCTATCTTTTGAGTGGTCATATACCTGTGCCGCGCTGATCGAAAGAGTTTTCTTGTCCCATTCGATGCGAAAGCTGGGCGGCTGGGTATCGTGTTCCATCATGGCATACAACAGGCTGCGGCTTTTCGGGGAAAGACGTGGGTGTTCAATGAGATCACGAAAGTTCTTATTGACGATCAGTTCCAATGGAAGTTCGAGCATCCCTCTTAATGCCGGATTCGCCAGAATGGCATTCCAATTTGTGTCGAAAACGACGACGCCATCAGCAATGGAGTTCAAGATCGCCTGACTTCGACCTGCTTCTATGCGCTCGCGTTCAAGGGACTCTGCCAGCGCCTGCGTGCGTTCGATCACCACCTGATCCAGGTTTGCATTAATAACACGAAGTTGCTCAAGAGCCTGTTCAAGGCTGCGCGCGGACAGCCATGAAACCAGAGCGAGCATGAAAAAACCAATGATTCCAAAAAGATTGACAGCGTGGCCAACGGACAGGGATAAATAGGCGATAATCCCACCGCTTAGTGCGGCGAACAGGAAACTGGCTCGAGCGGCAAGGATCAAGCTTGCCATCACGATGGGAATTGTAAAAAGGAACAGGGAACGTCCCTCTGCCAGGTTTACTGCTGTGTCCGTTAAAGAAAAAACGATTGTGAGCAAAAGCAGGAAGAGTAAAGCCGCCCATTGACCTGAAAACCGGCGATTGATCTGATAAATTACGAGAATCCCAATAGTTACAAGAACAATGCCAAATAGTGCATTTTGTGTTTCCGCCTGATCCGTTGCCTGCCGTGTTAGGCTGTCAATGCCCAGAGCAGCCAGACTCAGGAGTGCCGCGATCAGCGTACCGAGGAGAAGAATATTCAGCAGCCTTCTGCGGCGCGAATCATCCGGGTCGGAGACGGGGACGTTTAGAAAAATCTCAATATACTTCGTCATGGTTTTACTGAGTCAGTGCAAGCGCGCTGATGACAGCCGAACGGATCACAAGACTGGGGTTATACAGGCACTTGCCGATCCATAAGGGAGGGTATGGCTGGTCCAGATGTTCCTTGAGCCAGCGGGCCCCGTTTTTTAGGGCAGTTTTTGGCACCTTGGCAACATTCTCATTCCAAAACCATAGCGCTTGAAGGGCGTAGGCTGTTTCTTCCGCAGTGGACAGGTAAGTGCCCCATGAACCATCTCTATTCTGTGACCGGAGAATCCACCTGACAGGTTCTTCGACAACTTCACTGGCAATCTTGGCGCAGGCGATGACGGCGTGCGACGTCGCGTAGTAAGTGGAAGAGTGCCATTTATCTACCCAAAAGGGATTGTGTCCCTTTGCTTTCTGCAAAAAACGGATCACCTTCTGGACAGATGAATTCCTCTGATCCAGTCCTGCCTGCCCAAGCGCGCCAAGCACATGGATATTGGCACTGATCGACGGATTCGCTTCCAGATCAAAACAGCGGAAGTGATCCTTTTCTTCATAGGTTAATACGCTGGCAAGATCCTTTTCATAACCGAATCGTAACAAAGTGTCATACACAAGGGCTGTATCGTCACTGTCCTTGACGGAATAACCCGCTGCAAAACCAATACCGCGTTTGGGCTGCCAGGCATTCGAGAGGAATTCAATATGGGGCTGGAGTTTCCCGTTCTTTTTCAAGTCAGGAATAAAACTGAGGTTCCACAAGGTCCAGGCGATCTCGAAAACATCGAAGGGCGCTACATTCGGCATCCCACCGTCTGGCTTCATCACACTCCGCAAATAGTTTAAAGAAGCCTCGTTGCCTCTTTTCACATAGGTCGTAAAATAGGCTGTAGCAGACGGGCTTACACCTACGGAACCGTTGTCCTCCTGCAGGTTCTCGATATCCAGCATATGTTTTCCATCGGTGCCAGCCATTTCAGCAGAAAAAGCCATCGTGACATGCTTGCTGATCATGTTGTCATGAAGATAGGAAAGCTTCTTTGCACGCAGTTTGGATAAGCGTCCCAGGATGCGATTCCCCTGATTTTTGATAATACCCAGCTTTTCAGCCTCGGCTGCCAGCGTGGGCGCGATCATTTCAAAGCCGACAGTCGCTCCGTTTGGATCCGATTGGAGACCCTGGGTTGCGCCGCCAACGATCCGTTCGAGCGCGAGCTTGCCGTTCTCGATTTGTACCTTATCGCGTAGACGCCGCCCTTGATAGGAGAGAGCGATCATGGCGGCTAAGGTACATAAAACGCGATCATGATGGTACATCGGTGCCGGCGCGCCCCATGAGCCGTCTGGCAATTGATTCTCTGTAAGCCAGGACAGGGCATGGCTGCTCAGGTTCCAGTCAATTTCACCCAAACGGGCTGCCCAGGCTGTATCATAAGCGGTGCTACCCATGTGACCGGGTCCGATTTCGTCTATTAGTTTTGCAATAAGATCTTTCATTCTTCGCTCCCCCTTTCAGGAATCCATAAATTGAATTTAAGTTTCCCAACGCCAAAAGCAAGATCTTTATTTTTGCGGTAATAACCTCTTAACCAGTTGAGTTCCTCATCTGCCAGTTTTGTGTAATCAGGCTCCAGGGCAGGCCGGACGTAAAGATGATCGTAAAGGATGGCGCGCAATTGATGTTGCGTCATATAGGGCGAAGGGCTGAGAGAAAAGTACAGATCTTCCTCGCCGGTTGCCAGGAGCGGCATGTCGAATACGCTGAATTTATCGAAACCGATGAACATACTGACCGATGGCAGTTCTTCACCATAATA
>DATKED010000078.1:0-5578 GCA_035512375.1 Anaerolineales bacterium | reverse complement strand
AATCGCGACGGTCAAATGAACCAGATCCTGACCGTTGATTATCCCGGGCAGGCTGCCAACTTCAAGTCTGTGGCGTTCGGCGATGGCTTGCCTGCCTCGGCAACGTGGGTGCGCGAAGGTGTGTTGGCAAAGTATGCAGTCAACCAAGAAATAGCAGAGCGAAAGGAGTAATTACCATGACTCAACCACTCCCCATGGCTGGCGCGGCCGCTAACGCGAATACGAACCTTGCCGGTCTTGTTAAAAACGATTACCGCGGAAACCCAAGCACACTTTGCCAGGGCTGCGGACACAACTCGATCTCGAACCAGATCGTTAGCGCCATGTATGAAATGAGCATCGTACCTGAAAATGTGATCAAGTTCAGCGGCATCGGCTGTTCGAGCAAAAGTCCCACTTATTTTCTAAACCGCTCATTCGGCTTCAACAGCCTGCATGGACGCATGCCGTCCATTGCGACAGGCGCGTTGTTTGGTGATCACACTCTCAAAGGGCTGGGTGTATCGGGCGATGGCGACACGGCCAGCATTGGCATGGGCCAGTTCAAGCACATCGTCCGACGGAATGTGAACATGGTCTATATCGTGGAGAACAACGGCGTGTATGGCCTTACAAAGGGACAGTTCTCTGCTACTGCTGAGAAAGGTCTTGCTCTCAAGAAGCAGGGCGCCAATCAGTATATGCCGGTGGATATTTGCATGGAAGCACTGGTCTCCAATGCAACCTTTGTAGCACGTTCTTTTGCCGGTAACCCCAAACAGGTGAAGGAATTGATCAAGGCTGCCATGGCGCACAAAGGCATTGCCGTGCTCGATATCATCAGTCCGTGTGTTACATTTAACAATCAGGATAATGCCTATCATTCCTATGCCTGGGGCAAGGACCACGAGGCACCGCTTCACGATATCACCTACATTGCTCCGCGCAATGAGATCATCCTCGAAGAAGAGATGAAGGAAGGTGATATCCGTGAGGTCAGCATGCACGATGGCTCGGTCATCATTCTGAAAAATCTTGAGAAAGGTTACGACCCCACAGACCGCTTTGAAGCGATGCGCGTGCTTGCGGAAGCACAGGTGAACAACTGGCTTGCCACCGGCTTGATTTACATCGAAACCGATAAGCCTTCGTTGACCGATACATGCAACCTGGTGGATACCCCGCTCAACCGCCTCGAAGAAGCAGACCTGCGGCCGGCTCCCGAGATGATTGACAAGCTCAATGCCTTGATGTTCTGACCCCTCCCGACCTCCCCCCCGCCCCTTTCCTTGCAGGAGAGGGGCGCTTTTTAATCCTTGCGAAGACATGACCTGAGGCGCAGCCGAACGATCTCAACCTTGGTAAGGTTGTATACTTGTCTTATGCTCGAAATTACTCCTTCACTACAAATTGATGAACGCGAACTGCGAATTGATTTTATACGCGCCTCTGGACCCGGCGGGCAAAACGTCAACAAAGTGGCCACCGCCGTACAGCTGCGTTTTGATGTGGGCGCTTCCTTATTGACGGATGAAGTCAAAGCGCGTTTGATCCACCTTGCAGGCAAGCGCATCAACACGGAAGGAGTGCTGTTAATTGAAGCCAAACGCTTCCGTTCACAGGAACAGAACCGGGAGGACGCTATTCAAAGGTTTGTTGAGTTGGTTCGCAAGTCACTGGTCAAACCGAAAGCGCGCCGGAAGACAAAACCAACAAAAGCTGCAAAAGAAAAAAGATTAAAAGAGAAGAAAGAAAGAGGGGAAGTAAAAAAGTTGCGGCAAAGCAAAGATTGGTAAGAGCAGCAAGTTGGAGCTTAATTTCGCAGTTATAATCCCCGTCCGATGAGCAGAACAGTTGTGGGTATTCTTTGCGGACTCGGCGCCGCATCCATCTGGGGTGGGATGTATGTCGTCAGTAAAGTTGTACTGGAGATCATCCCACCCTTTTCCCTGGTATCTCTTCGACTCCTATTAGGCGCACTTACACTTGTCCTCGTTCTCCTGCTGCGCGGCTTTTCCAAAATCCCCAGCAAACAATTATTCCAGGTCCTTGGCGTTGGCTTTGTTGGCTATGGCATTTCGTTGAGCCTTCAATTCCTTGGTACGAAACTGTCCACAGCGGCGAATGGCTCGCTGGTAACTTCCGCGACCCCCGCGTTCGTGCTGATCTTTGCATGGCTCCTGCTCCAGGAAAAGATCACCTTATTGAGATTGATCGCTCTTCTGCTCGCGACGCTGGGCGTGGTCGCGGTGATCGATCCGCGTTCCGCGCAATTAAATCCTGAACTGTTCCTGGGAAATATACTCCTTCTCGGCGCGGCAGTGACGTGGGCGCTGTATTCTGTGCTGGTGCGCAAATCGACCCAGGACCTCGATGTGCTTCCATTCAGCCTGATCGCATTCGTCGGCGGCTTGCCGGTCTCTGTGCCTGCAAGCGCCTGGGAGTTGCGTACGCTCGGAGTAGGAGAGATCAGTCTCGGGGTCGTGGGAGGCGTTCTCTTTCTGGGAATCATATCTACTGCCCTGGCAATGGTGCTTTGGAACACAGCCTTCGCATTCGTAGACGCAAGCCTGGCATCCCTCACGTTCTTTGCGCAGCCGGTGGTAGGGACCATTTTAGGGTGGCTGTTTCTGGGGGAGAGGATCACGCCTCTTTTTCTGCTGGGAGGCTTTCTGATCGGGCTGGGACTGGTCATTGCGAGTCGTGAAAAATAGGACTTTGTAAGGAAGACTCTTGACAAACATCCAGAAACTCCTTATACTAAATTAGTAACACGTGTTAGTAAAAATGTCCATGAGACCAGCGAAACGTACCACCAGCAGGGATGTTGCCAGACTAGCACATGTTTCGCGGACGACCGTCTCGTTTATTTTGAACAATGTCCCCGGTGTAAGCATCAGTGCAGCAACCCGCAAACGAGTGCTGGACGCCGCAAAAAGACTCAACTACTCCCCCAATGTTGCCGGCAAAAAACTTGTCAGTGGAAAATCCTATACGATTGGGCTTGTTCTTTGTCAATCACCCGAGCAGATTTTCACCGATGCCTTTCTCCCACAGGTAATCCTGGGTGTGGAGCAGGCAGCGATGCAACAGAGTTTTCATGTTTTGCTGAAGCCTGTTGACCCAAATGACACCGGAGGATACGCACGCTTGATAACAGAAAATCATGTGGATGGTATTTTGTTATCGGGTCCCCGTCAGGACGATACGGCGCTGATGAACTTGCATCAGCGGCGCGTTCCTATTATGTTGATGGGCCAGTTGCCGGAGACCGACATCCCCTTTGTGGATGTCAATGCGACGGCTGGCGCCGAACTGGCCGTTCATCATTTAATAGAATGTGGACACCAACGAATCGGTATGATCACCAATGCCCCGCTGGACTACACGTCGGCGCAGCAACGTCGTGATGGGTACCTAAAAGCACTAAGAAAAGCGAAGCTATCGCTCGACAGGAAACTCATCAAAGAGGGCAATTACACACCCGCAAGTGGCTTTGCAGCGATGAAATCATTACTCCAGGTCTCCCCTCGTCTCACAGCAGTCTTTGTCGCGAGCGATGTAGTCGCCATGGGTGCCATCCTGGCAATCAAGGAGGAGGGATTACGCATCCCGGCAGATATTGCCATCGTAGGTTTTGACGATATCCCTCTTGCAGAATATTTCGATCCCCCTCTCACAACAATTCGTTTACCTGCCTTTGGTCTCGGCTGGGCAGGTGGAGAACGTTTGATCCGCATCATTCAAGGCGAAGGATTGAACGACGCCTCATTGCTGCTGGAATCCAACCTTATAGCCAGACAATCCAGCATGTAGGGTAAACGTTCCAGACTGTTGAACGGTATCCTTCTCTTTCAGGTTTGTTAACACGTGTTAGTAAAGGAGGTGGTCGTAATCGCAAATTGACCTTCAAGGATCTTTCAAGCTATGAGTTTTAAGTTCAACCGATTAAACCAAGACTAGGAGAAGAGAATATGTCTAAAATCAGCAAGATTTTGAGCCTGCTCGTTTTGTTCACCATGCTTCTGGCAGCATGTGGACCGCAGGCTACGGAAGCCCCGGCACCTACCGAGATGCCGGCGACCGAAATGCCGGCGACTGAGATGCCGGCCACTGAAATGCCAGCAACTGAAATGCCAACTGAAGCCCCTGTGGCGGGTGAAATTGACTGCAAAGGCGCTCAACCCGGCGACGAGATCAGCATGCTCTATCAATGGGCAGGTGTAGAGGAAACCGCCCTCAATCAGGTGCTACAGCCCCTCCTCGATGCCTGCGGCCTTGTCCTCCGGCCCGAGTCCACGCGCGACCAGGCTCTACTCGATACACGCGTCCAGGCTGGCACACCGCCGGATGTTGCCTTCTGGCAGGTTTCTCAACTGGTGCAGTATCAGGACCAGTTGCAGCCGATGGACGCTCTGGGCGCAGATGCGGCAAGCTATGATGATTTCTTCCTGGCTCCCATGACCATTGATGGACGGTGGCTGGGTCTCCCGATCAAGGCCGATGTCAAGTCCATTATCTGGTATAGCCCGGCCAGCTTCGATGCGCTGGGTTATACGGTTCCAACCACCTGGGAAGAGCTGGATGCACTGGTCGAGCAGATGGTTGCCGATGGAAATACACCCTGGAGCATGGGCTTCGAATCCGGCGATGCCACTGGCTGGACCGGGACTGACTTTGTTCAGGATATCATGCTGGTACAGCAGGGTCCTGAATTTGTGCTGGGTGTTCTAGATGGCAGCGTCTCCTACGATGACGCCGGCGTCAAGCAGGCCTATGAGACCTACGGCACATGGGCCACAGATCCCACGTATACGGTGGGTGGTGCTCAGGGCACGCTTTCGACGCCATTCCTGGAAGCCATCTACAAACCGTTCGCTGACCCGCCGGAAGCCATGATGGTCAAGCAATCGGGCTTCGCCGGCGGCGAAGTTGCCACGCAGTTCCCCGACCTCCAACAAGGCACCGATTATGACTTCTTTGTCATGCCTGGTATTCAGGGTTTGCAGGGTGCTGTGGAGCCAATGATGGCATTTACGGATACACCAGCGGTCCAGGCGCTGGTAACTTATCTCTCCTCAGCAGAGGGCGGCGCGAACTGGGCTGCCGCCACCTTTGGTCTCTCACCCAACAAAGGCGCGGCTGGTAACTACACCGACCCGGCGCTTCAGAAGCTGGGTGATGCCATTGCCACCACCGAGGGCTTTACGACTGACATCGGCGACACGATCCCCGGCGGCTTTGGCTCCGCTGAGTTCCAGGGCCTTACAGAATTCGTAAACGGCGGTGATCTGGACTCGATTTTGTCCGGGCTCGCCGAAGCTCAGACTACAGGCTTAAGTCAATAAACGTTACTCCATTGGGGACGCCTCGACTGAGGCGTCCCCAAACTTTTTAGAAGATTATGATGACATCGCAGAGCGGTTCAGAGATCGGAAGTTCGGAATAGTCTGCCTCCTGGCAAGATCCTCTGCCCACCCCGGTGGTACTGTCATTTTTTGGCTTTCTTTATAATTATTACGAAGGAGAATAAGATGGCCACACCGCAGGATATCTCTATAACTGTCACACCGGGCACCGTCCGGAAAAAACCAGTTAG
>DATKED010000077.1:0-5757 GCA_035512375.1 Anaerolineales bacterium | reverse complement strand
ATTAATGAGACTCCACCTCCTAGTATCACGCGTTCTGGATGTAGTAGTGCAATGACATTGCCAATTGCTAACCCCAGGACCTGGCAGGTTTCGCTCAATATCAGATTTGCAACTTGATCCTCCTTCTCTGCGGCTAAATATACGACTTTTGCATCGATTCTTTCCAAAGTCCCTGCTATTCTCGTCATCAAGGTCTTCTTATTCGAAGCAGCCAATCGCGCCCGCCGACCGATTGACCAGCCAGAACAAATCTGTTCCAGTTCGGTCGGCATGCCGCTATCTGGATCTGGAACCCAGGTATGTCCAATTTCAGCAACACCAAATCCCTGTCCATCATCGATCTTTCCATGTAATATCCATCCCCCGCCAACGCCACTCCCGAGGGTCATATAAAAAAGTCGTGTATATCCACGCCCACTGCCACGACGCGACTCTGCCAGCCCGGCTGTGCTTGCATCGTTTTGAATAAATACAGGTTTTCTCCATTGTTTCTCAGCCCATTCTTTAAGTGGGAAATTATCCCATCCATCAATGTGAAAAGATTTTAGAACAACCCCCTGATTCGTATCCAAGATACCACCAAAGCCAATGCCAATTTTGTTGATATCTGAAAGTCCAAGGTGTTTTGACTCCAATATCTCTTCGACCATCAATAGAAGAGCGCGGCGGATGCCAGCAGCGCCGTGTTCGCCTACAACTTGTTTTCGAACTATACCTCGATGCATTAATTTTCCATTCGATGAACCGATACCTACTTGAAGTTTCGTACCCCCAATCTCGATGCCCAATGCCAAAGGATTTTCAGGTCGTTTCATTTTATCCGGACTCCAATCAAGCCTTTGGCATTTACAAGGTTCTAAGCTTGCAAACTTCCGAACCTGCATGCCTGTTGCAGCTTCGCCTACGTATTATTAATGCGCCATCGGGACTGATGGCGCATGGTATGGGGCCAAATGAACTGACCCGGCTCTCTCCCGCAAGATCCGAACGATGCCAGTACATTTCCTTAAGCCAGACCCTTATTGAAAAACTAAAAATGAAACCATCCTATGTCATTTTACGCCACACTCTTTGCAACTTGTTCCCCATATCCTAACAAAGCTTTGACCATCTGCTGAGTCCTTCCCTCTGCATAGACGCGCAAGACCGGTTCTGTTCCTGATGGGCGAATGAGCAGCCACGAATCATCGGACATGATGTATTTGACGCCATCGCGCTGGCTGATCTCGCACACCTTCTCGCTACCGATCTCAACCGGAGCCTGCTTCGTGAGGAATTCCGTCATCTCTGCCTTGGCGACGGGACGATTCAAGCGTAAGTCCACGCGTTCATAGAAGGAAGGACCTACATCGTTGAGCAAATCCTCCACCAGACTGTTCAACGTTTTGCCCGAAGCCGCGATCATCTCCACGAGCAGCAATCCCATGATGGGGCCGTCGCCCTCGGGGATATGTCCCTTGAACGAGATGCCGCCCGACTCCTCGCCGCCGATCAAAACATCTTCTGTCATCATGTAGTCGGCAATGTGATTGAAACCAACCGGAGTCTCGTGAAGTTCTAAACCATATCGCTTTGCCAGACGATCGATCATGCGCGTTGTGGAAACTGTCCGTACGACAGAACCTGTCCAGCCGCGTTTTTCAACGAGATATTTCAATGACAAAGCCATGATCCTGTGCGGGTCGACGAACGTGGCGCGTTCATCCATGGCGCCAATGCGATCCGCGTCGCCATCGGTCACCACGCCGAAGTTGCCCATCCCTGAGCTGATGGCGGATGCCAGCGCACCGAGATATTTGGCAATTGGTTCGGGGTGCACGCTCCCAAAGCCGGGATTCATTTCGCCGCGAATTTCCGCAATCTCACAGCCGGTGCCCTGTAGGAAAGACTTGATGACTCCGCGTCCCGCGCCATACATGGCATCGACAACAAAGCGCTGCGGGTTATCTGCGATGATGTCGGTGTTGATTAATGTTCGCAACTGATCGAAGTATGCGGGCAGGGGATTGAACTTCTGGATCAAGCCCGCTTCGCGTGCCTTTCGGAAATCCATCAGATTGGGACCGCGCGCCTGCCGTTCGTTATCATATATATACACTTCCACGCGGCGGCATTGCTCGGGTAAAGCCGACCCGCCAAAAGCACCCTTAAGCTTGACCCCGTTGTAACGCGGCGCGTTATGCGAGGCGGTGATCATCAAGCCTGCAATTGCATGTTGATGTTTGACTGCATAAGAAATCGCCGGGGTGGGCGCATCCGATTGCGCGAGCAGGACGGTGAATCCGTTTGCCGCCAGCACGCGTGCCACTTCACCAGCATAGCGATCTGACAGGAAGCGCGTATCAAACCCCACTACGATCTTCTTTGGATCAGGGACCTGTCCGCCGTTCCCGGACTTAGCCCAATGTTCTGACGCGACGGCGTCCGCGATGGCCTGCGTGACGATGCGTAAATTGTCAAACGTAAATGTATCTGAGATGACGGCTCTCCAGCCATCGGTTCCGAAGTGAATAGGCATAGTGTTCCTCGATGAAAAAATTTTCCTTGCTAATGCTTTTTGATTATGGGGTAGGCGACGGCTGCCAGTCTGCAACAGGAGTGGCAGTTTGTAACACGGTTTGGATCATCCATCCCTCCACACGTGCATCGTTGGCGATCGTAAAGACATGCACCCAGACCACGCCGTTCACATCCTGCAAGTCATCGGGGATGATCGTGACGGTCGAACCATTGGCGAGCGTGATCAGCACCTGTCCACCTGGCCTCTCACGGATGAACGCGCCGCCTCCCTCAGAGGCTCGAATGACCGCAAGGATGGGCGTGGGCTCGGCTGTCACTGTGGGGGTAGGCGTTTCAGTTGCAGGAAGGGTTGCTAAAGTGGACGTGGGTCCGGGCGTTCGTGACTCTGTACTCACGGGAGCGCCAATCACGGAAGTTGCCTGGTCAGGTTCTGGTGATGAAGTGATTGACGGAATTGTTGAAGGTGCGGCGGTCGGATCGATAATGGTAACGGGCTCAGGCGTGGAGAGACCCGCTTTTTCGATGATCCAATTTCCAAAATTCGTGTAAATGACCATGGTTGTGATGAGAGCGATGATCGCGAATCCAGTAAAGGCAAATCCACCGAACGAGGTCGGGTGGAAGCGCAATAGGAACAGGGTGAGGAGTCCAAAGAAGGTCCCCCAAGCTAGATGAACGAAGAAGACAAATAACCCTTGTGGCCACAATTCGCCTATGCCACTTCCCAACCCAAAGCCCGCCGCGCAAAGTGGTAGGAATAGCTCGTAAGCCAGCAACGCACTGGGAAGATAGGGCCGGTCTTCTGAGCGCACAAATGAAACGGTGATGAGAATCGCTCCGATGGTAAGCGCAATAAGATCAGGCCACCATAAGCGGCTATGAATAAATGCCTCGTTTAGATTAAGGGGCTGGAACGGACGTGAAGCAAAACCTGCGAGCAGCCCGCCCAGGAAAATAATCAGTGAACTGACGAGGAGAGCGGTCATCGTCTGTACAAAGAGACGCAGCGCGCCAGCGACGATCGAAAGCGTTATGCCGATCCAGGGTGTCAATAACGGCGCCACAAGAACGCCGAAGATGAGCAATGCCTGTGCATTGAACAAATACCCCAAGCCAAGAATGGCGCCGGAAACAAAGGAGAACACAAAAAGCTCATAGGATGGGAACGCGCGCCGCACAAGGTGGGCAAACAATTCGGCGCGCCCGGCTTCATCTGTTGGGAATTGGGCGCGTCGCAAGGCGCGCCGCCTGCGAGCACGTGCAGAAACAAATTCAGGCGTCGGTTCAGGATGAGGCTGTGAGGAGGGGTCCGAATAACCCATTCAATATGACCTTGGATGGAACTGGCTGTTCAATTATACAGGAATAGTAGAGGATGCAGGCAGACGTCCGTTGTGTCTTACAGCCTCTTCCCATTATTGACACGCGTTCTGCATCGGGTATAATACCGTGCGCATGCCTGGCCCCGTAGCTCAGTTGGCAGAGCAGGCGACTCTTAATCGTCTTGTCGAGCGTTCGACCCGCTCCGGGGTCACAAAATGACTTAGTTTTTATAAACTAGGTCATTTGATTTAAAGTCGATAGAACGCATCCCACATGTCGGGAGTGCCAAAAGCCTTTTCGCAAAAACTGGTATGAAGTTGATGCCAAGGAGAGGCACTTGCAGAATGTCAGAGCAAGAAAACAGGAAGCTCGCAATGTTGCCAGGGATTATGTGTATAACTGCCTGACCACTCACCGATACAGTCTGGAAGTAGTCCTCTTTTGCGTTGGAATCTAGGGTTGGAGAGATAGCCAAGGATTGTGTTGAGTTCAACCCTGTTTTCTCATATCAAATATAATAGAGCGGCAGCTTTGCTCTTATTCCAAGCAGACCCAGCCGAACGTTTGGGCATCGAGTTTATCAAAAGCGGCTTTTGAAACCATGCTGAACACCATCCGTCTCTATCTTGATCGTCAGGCATCTTCCATCTTTCGATATGTTCTCGAACAGGGGTTATATTTCCTGTTCGGGTGGATCCCTACCATTATCGGTGTGGGGCTGCGAGGCGTAGTCTATCGCCTGATCCTGCGCATGGACGGGCTGGCTGCCATTGAGAGCCGTGTCCGCTTGAGGTTTGCAGATCATATCAAGCTCGGTCATGGGGTGTACCTCGATGAGGGGGTCTATCTGCATGCCTGTCCTCAGGGAATTGAGATAGGACCCGGAACCATTGTGATGCATGGAGCTGTCTTGCATGTCTACAATTTTCGGAACATGCCGCAATCAGGGATCAAGATCGGGCGCGATAGTTTGATCGGAGAATATTCGGTGATCCGTGGACAGGGAGGAGTACAGATCGGAGACCGCGTGTATACTTCGCCATTTACGCAGATTATCGCAGTCAATCATGTTTTTGATGACCCCAATCGTCCCTTTGTTGAACAGGGGATCACGGCGGAAGGCATCATCATTGAAGATGATGTCTGGCTGGGAGCCGGCGCGATCGTCACGGACGGTGTAAGAGTGGGCAAAGGCGCGGTCGTCGCGGCGGGGGCTGTTGTCACGAAAGATGTGCTTCCTCATACCGTAGTCGGAGGCGTTCCAGCCAAGCCAATCAAGACGATCGACGGAAGTGTGGGAAACCCTAATCGAGTGATTTATCATGCATCTGAGGATGAAAATCCATGACTGTTTTGTCTGTGGTTATTCCTGCATACAATGAAGAAAACGGGATTGCTGAAATTGCCTCCCGTGTACTTTCGGTCGAACCTGCTTTAAAGAATGTTGGGGTGGACCGGTTGGAAATTCTGGTTGTGGACGATGGCTCCAGAGACCGAACGGCTGAGGTTGCAAAGAGCATCGTAGGGGTGAGCCTGATCCGCCATCCAATAAATAAAGGATATGGCGCGGCGCTCAAGGCGGGTTTTTCGAAAGCTAGTGGTGAGTTGATCGGATTCCTGGATGCTGATGGAACCTATCCTCCTGAGTTTTTTTCGCAACTGTGCCAGGTCGCCCTGAACGGGGCGGACCTGGTCATCGGTTCTCGCATGGCTGGTGAAGACAGCAGGATGCCCTTTACACGGCGCGTAGGCAATTTTTTCTTTGCCACGTTGCTTACACTATTAGGTCGTCAAAAAGTGACAGATAGCGCCAGCGGAATGCGCGTCTTTAAGCGGGAGATTCTCGAACACATTTATCCCCTGCCGGATGGATTGAATCTGACGCCCGTGATGAGCACACGCGCGGTTCATGAA
>DATKED010000076.1:0-5438 GCA_035512375.1 Anaerolineales bacterium | reverse complement strand
TCCACTGCCACAACCAGATACTCAGGCTTTTCGCCGGCCACAATCCTTTGCCCAGTTTCATATAGACCTTGATACATGACCTCCGTTGCGAGCCGCGGATTGTTCAGTAACCGATACATGCTCTTTGCTACTGACCAGGTTCCTCCGTCTTCCTTTCCGGTTTGGCGCGCCATGCCTGTAATGACGGGTGTTTGTCCGCCCAGAATGCCCAGCAGCATGTTTTCGATCACTTTCCTCATCCGTTTATCTGGCAACATCCTCATCAAAGGCTCGCTATGATTTCGGATCGTTCCCCTGATTTCCATGATCGGCAACTTGCCAATAATACTTTCAAGTGCTATAGTCATCAAAACTCTGCTCCTTGTGGTTGGGGTGCTCGCACACCTACTTTACCATTTCCGGGCAGAGTTTTTTCACCCTTCAGATTTGTGGGTAATCACCAGATCTCCTGCATTGACGCAAAGTTGTCAGACAGATATAATTAGTGTTCGGTATTATTAGGATCACAGGAGAAAATCATGACAACACCAGAACTTGCGCCCGCTGCGGCGCTTGAACCAAAAACAAAACTCAGCGGAAAAATCCTCAAGATCACGCTCGCCGGAGCGCTGGTAGACGTGGGACAGCCGGTTCCCGGCGTGATCCACATCTCGCAGTTGAGCAATGATTCGATCAACAAGGTGGAGGATGTATTAAAGGAGGGTCAACAGGTGGACGTGTGGGTGCGGCGCGTGAAAAAGGATCGCATCGAACTCACCATGATCGAGCCGCTCGCCCTCGATTGGAAGGAGATCGAGCCCGATATGGTGGTCAAGGGCAAGGTTGTGCGGCTGGAATCCTACGGTGCCTTCGTGGATATCGGCGCCGAACGCCCGGGCATGATCCATGTGAGCGAACTCACGCACGGCTATGTAAAGACCCCGGGCGAAGTTGTGAAAGAGGGCGAGGAGATCGAAGCGAAAGTCCTGAATGTGGATCGAAAAAAGAAACAGATCAAACTGAGCATGAAAGCGCTCACAGCGGAGATCGAAGAATTCAAACCGGCACGCGAGGAAAAGAAGACTCGCGGCGGCAAGCGCGGACCAAAGAAGGAAGAGGTCGAAGCCGTCGAAGCTCAGGAACCGACAGAGCCCGAAATGACGCCGATGCAGATCGCATGGCAGGAAGCGCTCAGTAAATCCGATTCAGGCAAGAAGCCATACAAAGTCCGGCGGTCTAAAGCGGACATTTCAGCGGAGCAGGAGGAGATCCTCCACCGCACACTCGAGAAACGCCTTCCCACCGGCGGATAAAATCAACAGCCAGGTTCATCGCCTGGCTGTTTTTTTCCAAATGCTCAAGCCTCCGTCCACGGCGGGGATATAAAACACGAAGGGTATCGATATTCTAGTTACCCTGCACATCAAGTTCTTGTAAAAATTTTTCTTTGTTCGCCGAGCGCGCTGTTTTACCACTCGATGTTTTCTCGATCCATTTCGAGTCAACCACTTTGACGTGACGCAAAGTAATCGCTGAATTCTTCGTCACATGTGCACGGATGGCATCTGCAACTAGTTGTTGTTCTGCCGCATCATCCGAATCCACCTCGGCAATAATCACCACGTCTTCGGTGCCCTGTTCCTCGTTGAACATCCCAAACGCCACAGATCTCCCCGCATGCACGCCGGGCACTTCGT
Organism: Anaerolineales bacterium; assembly: GCA_035512375.1. Taxonomy (GTDB): domain Bacteria; phylum Chloroflexota; class Anaerolineae; order Anaerolineales; family Villigracilaceae; genus Defluviilinea. Next base: position 3,762 of record DATKED010000076.1, on the reverse strand, counting down.
AAGTCAACGATTCCAAATCCTGCGGGTACACGTTTTTCCCGCCGACAATGATCATGTCTTTTTTTCTGCCTGAGACAAAAACTTCTTCGTCCAATATAAAACCGTAATCACCAGTGAGATACCAGCCATCGGCAAACGCCTGCTGCGTGGCATCGTCGCGGTGATAATAGCCGGTCAACATGCAGTCGCTCTGCAGGGCAATCTCGCCGATCACGCGCTCCGCCGCTTCATTACGGTTCTCGTCCAACAGTTTGATTTTCACATTTTCCAGCGGACGTCCCGACGACATCATCATCATGGATGGACGCCCCTCCATTGGACTCTTCGCCACGCGTTCAGACATGAACGCTTCACGATCAATCTCAAGGACGGCTGGTTCGCCCCCCAACTGACTCTGGGTCACACTGAAGACGTTCTCTGCCATCGCGTATGACGTCTGTAGTGCTTTATATTTGAGACCGTATCCCTTGAATTTTTCAAAGAAAGCCTGGTGGCTCTCCCAGCGAACAGGTTCCGAGCAGTTGATCACTGCCCGCAGCGAAGATAAATCCACGCCTTCGAGATGGCGATCGCGAATTTTTTGTGCACAGAAATTATAGGCAAAGTTCGGGAGCCACGTCAGCGTGGCGTGGTACTTCGTCACCGCCTGCATCAATTTATACGGCGCGCGCACCCAATCAAACGGGGATTGCAGCACCAGATGCACACCTGAAAGGATCGGCATGATGAACCCGGCGATCAATCCCATGTCGTGATACAAGGGCAGCCACGAGACGATGACATCGTCATCGTTCAACGCGAGGACTTTGCCGTAGGCATCCAACTGGTTGAACACCGCCTGATGCGAAAGCGCAACTCCTTTTTGCAGACCGGTGGTACCGGATGAATGTTGCAGAAGAACAATATCATCCGGCTGGCGTTGAAAACCGGATAGTGCGCCGAAATCGAGTTCGCTTTTCCCATCCACCTGTTCCGCAACGATCACTGCCCGGACCGAATCCCCCTCCTTTAATGCCGATCGAACCTCATCCTCGAATTCAGCGTAGGTCAGGATCGCGGCAGGTTGGGTGATGGAGATCAGGGTGGCCAGGTCCGCGCGGTAACGTTCAGGCGATAACTTCTCCGTGAGAAACGGCATGATGGATGGTATCGCCCCATGCAGGATCGCTCCCCAGAACGCGTACGCCAGCTCTGCCCCATGTTGGATGATCAGGATGACCACTTCTCCCGGCATAATCCCCGCCGCGGATATAGCGCGGGCATACACGGCGGAACTGCGCATCAGTCCATCCATGGTGATGGGAAGATCGTCCGCGTTGGAAAATTGCAGGGTCAGCGCGATACGATCCGGAGTCCGGTCGTGTAGCGCCTTGAGTCGCTCAGGGAAGGTCGTCATTTCTTGCGTGATTCGATCAGCGCGGCGAGTTGATGTAACGTATCAAATGTGCCGGCGTTCAGTTCAGTATCCTCGATACGGACGCCGAAGGTGTCTTCGACAAATAAGGCAAGATCCATCAGGCTGAACGAATCGATCAACCCACTGGATACCAACGACTCATCCGCGCCGATGGCCCGGTTGGGTTGTTTGAGAATCTTTTCGGCAATAAAAGTTGCCAGACTTGAAGTCAGTGTTTCAGTCATTTCATATCCTTGTATAAGATTATTTACACACCATCGAGCGTACCGCTGAATTGAGGTGTTCAGCGAACAACCGCTCGCCGTCTGCATTCAGATGCAATGGCGTATCTGTAAAGTATTTCTGCGGAACAGCATCCCACAGATCGAGATAATTCCAGCCGTGCTGTTCCACCTCAGTCGCGATCGCATCGCGATAGTGATCATACGCCCAGCGCGGATAAAAATCATTATAGCGTAGATCAGAATTGAGCCCGGCCGCCATGAAGATCGGCTCATTGACCAGCAGCACCGGGATACTGCCTGCAATATCGTGTCCTACGGCAAGCGCATCCTCCAGCATCATGGTTTCCAGATCATCTCCGGGAAGCAGTTCACGATAGATCAAATCGTTCGACACATCATTGGAGATCGTTACAGACTCGTTGAACAGGTTGAAGTCTTTTCCGGTGGCAGACCATAAAAACCCGAGTGACTGCAATTTAATATACCGCGCCAGAAAGGATCGCCGCCCGACGATGGTTTTATCAACAAACGAATCCTGTTCTCGTGCCAGTTCCTCCAAACCATAAAATGGAAGGTTGTACGCCTCCAACAATCGAAGCGCGGCATCTCGATTTTCGATCAAAAAGGGATTGACTCTGCGGGAGCTCAGGGTGTTCAACGTGATCATCCAGACGATGATATCCGGTTCGTATTCGGTTAATTTCTCAAGGAAAATCATATCCTTGACCACCGAAGGATGAGGATAGCCAAGGTTGTAGACTTGAATACGGCTTCCGCCACATTGCAGGCCAGGTTGATTCCACTGACCTGTGAGAGTCTCCTCAAGGTGAAGGTTTTCACCCCAAACGGATGAATCGCCGATCACCGCCACGCGAATTTCTCCCGGCTTTTTTCTGCTGGAGATTGCATGGGTGGCGAACATGGCGTCCACATCATCAATTGAAACGACAAAGGAGTTATGTGCTTCTCCAAACGGCAGTCGTTCCCTGCCGGGAAACAGCAGGTTATACGCGGAAAACCTCGCAACGGGAGGCTGAATCATTGCATACAACACATTAATTAATACAAATAACCCAATCCCCTTGAACAGCACATAAACAGGTCGGACTCTCTCGTTCATGCAGCACCAAACAAAAAGAGAATCGCACGCCATGCTGTTGACGGATCCTGCAGATTGAAAAACAACCAGCCCAGAGACACAAAATTAAACGTAAGGAACACGCCTGAGAATTTCAGCGCAGCGCCGCCAAACGCGCTTGATTCCCAATCCGGCATGCGCGGCCGGACCCAATTGCTCCACCTGTTATGGATGAATAACCCCAACCCATGCCAAATCCCCCACAGCAGAAACCCGGCGGTTATTCCGTGCCACAAACCAATCAGGATCATGGTGGAAACCTGCGCAAGAAAAATCATCAAATAGTCCGGCAGTTGCTTATGAGAGGAACGCATGGCGCGGGTCAGTGGATTAAAAAAATACGCCCTGAACCATTGGGTCAGAGTCATGTGCCATGCATTCCAAAACTGGGTGATGTTCGGCTTGAGATACGGCGAGTCGAAATTGTCAGGCAGGCGCACACCGAGCAATCTGCCGAGACCGATGGCAAGGTCGGTATACCCGCTGAAATCGAAAAAGATACGCAAAGAGTACGCATACAACAGCATCCACGATGGACCTGGCGATTCAAGGTTCTGCACATAGACAGTATTGATGGCAAACCACGCCAGACCGTCGGCAAGGACGAACTTCTTGAACAGGCCCGAGGCGAGCCGGGAGCCTGCCTCCACCCAGCCGCTGGAATCTAATTCGATTGGTTCCTTCAAATCGCGAACGAACCGCTCGATCCTATCGATCGGTCCTGCAGTGAAAGCGGGGAAAAAGATAATGTAATTTACATAATCCGCCAGAGAAACCGGCGGCAACCTGCCCGAGAGCGTGTCGAAGATTGTGTGCATGAGACGAAACGAAACGTACGAAAACCCCAGCCAGGTCAATCCAGAAACGCCGCCCGGATCTTTCCCCCGAAAACCTGCCACCAGATCAAACAGCCCCGCCCCTGCAGACGGATATTTCAGAATTGCCAGCATAACCACCAGACCAATTAGAGCCAATACCAACAG
>DATKED010000075.1:0-20611 GCA_035512375.1 Anaerolineales bacterium | reverse complement strand
ATACCAAATGTTGGCCGGCTCCAAAAACCCCTGCCACGAATACAACGCGAAGACCAGGGTCACAACCAAACCAATTGCCATGGTCGTAATCGAAGCAATGCCAATCGTGAACCATATCAAAGCGCCTGCTATCAGCACAATGGGGAAGACGGGAGGCCACAAGCCCAATGCGCCGCCAAGAGCCGGTGCGCCGCCCGCACCCCCATGAAAATGCAGTTTCCCGCTTTCATCCCGCCTGATCAGGAAAAGTGAATAGTTATGTCCAAGGATCGCTGCCAGAGGGGCCAGCACATGGATCCAGTGATTCTCCGGAAGGAGTGTTTGCGCGACCCAGACCGATGCTGCACCTTTTAAGACATCAAAGAAGGCGGTAAGCAGGCCTGCGCCCAAGCCCGCGGCTCGCACAGCATTCGTTCCACCGGTGCGTCCGCTTTCCACGTTACGAATATCCTTCCCGGTTTTGATTTTTACAATCAATAAGCCAAAGGGAATGGAACCCAGAATATATCCAGTGATCACAGCCCCAATGCCGACCAGCATCTGCATAACGTTTGATCCTCCGAGATGGTATGAAACTTGAAACACAATCCGGGCAGGATGGTTTCTCTACTCAACAATTTGTAATGCTACTTCGGCCGCGCTGCCATTCTTGATCCAGAAGCCGCGCGCCCGCCAGTGGTTTTGATTCCGTGACCAGATGAGATGGATCACCTCATAAGCCGCCTCGGCAATGTCGGTAACGGAGGCAGTTGCAGGTCCGGCAGGATGCGAGTGAAAGATGCCCAGGAGATCCAGCCCATTGGATTCGATCCAATCGAAGGCCCGGAGTTGATCATAGGGATCCATTACGAATCGCACAGGACTTTGCGCCTGATTCCGTACAACGATCACTTTCTCCACCCGGTCATTTTTGCCTGCCAGCAAGCCGCAAGCTTCCCGGGGAGCATGCTGGTCAATGTGCTCCAGCATTTCCTGCCAGTGTTTTCTGCTTATCCTGAGTCCGGGCTTCATCATGATTATTGAATGAAGACTGCCAGTCCCCAACACAGCCCGATGACAATCGCGGGCTCAAGCACGGCGCGACGGGTGGGTTGATCTTCCCCCAGGTTCACAGCAAGAGTGGTCAACCCGTACAGGGACCCAACGAGCATCAACCCAAACTGGATAGGCGAAAGAGGCCAGTAGTGCAAGCCTGATGCAATTTGGACACAAACGAACGCGATACCCAGCGACCAGGCGTATTCCCAGCGACCGGTAAGGCGCAAGTGCAGAATTCGCAGGCTGGCAAGCGCCGCGGCGAGGAACAAAGCGGGGACAAGAATGTAGAGACGAACAGTGCCATAGCGTAACGCGACCGCGAGGACGAAGAAAAGAGTATAGGAAATGGCGGTCAGAACAGCCATGGACATGGCGTAATAGGGCGCGCCCGGATCCACAACGATGTATTCGGCAACAAAGACGAAGAAGAGAAAGGTACCGGCAATAACAAAGCCAACCCACCAAGCCGCTCCAGCAGGCAGGATGGAAAGCGGCACGCCGATCACGAAGGTGGTAAGAGTAGGGAGCAGCCACCACTGATAAGTTGACCGGCCCTCCAGGGTGGGATGACCACGCAGGAGCCAATCCATGCCGGTGGCGGTAAGACCTGCCGTAAGCAGGCTCATGGCGGTGGATAAGTTCAACGGAAGCAGGAAAAAGAAGCCCGGCAACTGGATTTCGATGTTGAATTCGGGGGTTTGAATCAGGTGCGTGAGGGCAAAAGCCAGCAGAACCGTGGAAGTAAGCATGCCAACTCGGTCAGCATCTGGCAAATACCGTTGTTCATTCATGGTTGCATTGTACCTGCCTCATAGTTGGATGCCAAGACGGAGTCAATATGGTAGAATCAATAGGTTATGAACAGGCAGAAACTTGAAGAACTCCCTCCACCGCCAGGTGTGATGGGTTCGTTAAGGGCGGGTTTTGACGCTGTTTCCAGCCATGTATGGCTGATTCTTCTGCCGCTCCTGCTGGATATTTTCCTTTGGCTGGGACCGCGATGGGGCGTGGACGGGCTGGTCAACCCAATTTTCAAGATCATGTTCGAGCAGGCGCGGCTAACGCTGACCTCGACTGCGGATTTGGAGCGTTTTACAGACTATCAGTCCGCGTTTAGTGTAGTGATGGAGCGTTTTAACCTGCTGAGTCTGCTTGGCAAATTACAGACCTTTCCAATCGGTGTTTCGAGCCTGTTGGCACAGACAATGCCCGTTGAGACTCCCTTTGGCTCACAGAACGTGATGCAGGTGTCGTCTCTGCCGGGGTTGATGGGGATGGCATTCCTGCTCGTTGTCATCGGCTGGATCGCAGGAGGTTTGTACTTCCGCTGGGTATCGGGAATAGCTTTGGGTGACGCGGAGCGAGAAGCGAAGATCAGTTTCTCGTGGGCGATCATCCAGACGGTGATCCTCTCAGTCCTATGGTTCATCGGCTTGATGGTTGTCCTCATACCGCTGATGTTCATCCTCACAATTTTGACTTTGCTCAGCCCGGTCGTGGCGAGTGGCGCCTTACTTGTTATCCTGATCTTTTCCTTCTGGTTGATCGTACCGCTGTTCTTCACACCGCATGGGATCTTTGTGCGCAGGCAGAATGCTTTTTATTCGATCTTCACGAGTTTAAGGATGGCGCGCTTCACCCTCCCGACGAGCGGCTTGTTCGTGCTATGCGTCTTACTCCTCTCGACTGGCCTGAATTACCTGTGGAGCGTTCCACCAGATGATTCGTGGATGCTGCTGGTGGGACTTGCCGGACATGCCTTTATCAGGACAGCATTGCTTGCAGCGAGTTTTGTCTATTATCGAGATATGAACGTCTGGCTGCAAACCGTTTTTGAGAAATTAAAACAGAAACAAAGCGTACCTGCGCAACGAATGTAATTTTTATCGAATCTTTGGAGGCTTTTGTGACGAAAGAAAACAATAATGCAAATTATGATGCCAGTAGCATTCAAGTTCTGGAAGGTCTTGAAGCTGTTCGCAAACGCCCGGGTATGTACATTGGTGGTACAGACATCAAGGCGTTGCATCATATTGTCTATGAAGTTGTAGATAACGCGATTGACGAAGCGCTGGCTGGTGTATGCGACCGCATCGACATCACGATCCATCCTGATTCAAGCGTGACGGTGCAGGATAATGGACGTGGTATTCCGGTTGGCATGCACCCTCAGATGAAGAAATCTGCGTTGGAAGTGGTCATGACCACCCTTCATGCAGGTGGCAAGTTTGGCGGGGGCGGATATAAGGTCTCTGGTGGTCTGCATGGTGTGGGTGTAAGCGCAGTCAATGCTGTCTCTGAATGGTGTGAGGTGGAAGTGCACCTTGGCGGGCAGATCCATTTCCAGCGCTATGAACGCGGCTACCCAAAAGCGCCGGTCAAGGTGATCGGCAAGACAAAAGCTGATGATACCGGCACCAAGGTCACATTCAAATTTGACCCGCAGATCTTCAAGGAAGATACTATTGACTATCGTTTCGATACGCTGCTCCAGCGTTTCCGCGAGATGGCTTTTGTCACACGCGGCGTGACGATCGAGTTCATGGATGAGCGCAGTGATCGCCAGATGACCTTTTACTTCGAAGGTGGGATCACCTCTTTTGTCCGTTACCTGAACCGCAATCGCGAAAATCTCCACCCGGTTGTGCATATGGAAAAGGATATTGACGCCGTTGGCATTGAAGCCGCCATCCAATATACAGATGCTTATACCGAATCGGTCTATTCGTTTGCGAATACGATCAATACGGTTGACGGGGGTACGCATCTCACGGGCCTGCGCTCCTCGCTGACGCGTGTGATCAATGATTATGCCCGCAAGAATGGTCTGCTCAAGGATGCCGACCCGAACTTCGCCGGCGATGATACACGTGAAGGGTTGACTGCAATTGTGTCGGTCAAGCACCCCGACCCGCAATTTGAATCGCAGACCAAAGTGAAGTTGATGAACGCTGAAGTGCAGACGTACGTCACGCAGGTGGTGGGTGAAGCATTCAGTACATTCCTTGAGGAGAATCCGCAAGCGGCAAAGGCCATCATTGCCAAATGTCTCACGTCTGCCCGGGCGCGCGATGCGGCGCGCAAGGCACGTGACCTCGTGATCCGCAAGTCGGCGCTTGAGTCGCTGACCCTGCCCGGCAAACTGGCGGATTGCTCTGAACGTGACTCCTCCAAGACGGAACTCTACATCGTGGAAGGTGATTCGGCGGGTGGTTCTGCCAAGCAGGGGCGTGACCGGCATTTCCAGGCGATCCTTCCCTTGCGCGGCAAGATCATGAATACGGAACGCGCCCGCCTGGATAAGATCCTCTCCAGCAATGAAATTAAGGCGTTAATCTCCGCGTTAGGGACTGGAATCGGCGATAACTTTGATGTAGAAGGACTGCGCTATGGACGCATCATCATCATGACAGATGCGGATGTAGATGGCAGTCACATCCGCACGCTGCTGCTCACGTTCTTCTTCCGCTACATGCCGAAGTTGATCGAAGATGGGCACTTGTATATTGCCCAGCCACCGTTATATCGGGTTGCATATAAAAATCAGATCAAGTATGCTTATAGCGAAAAGGAAAAAGATAAGATCATCAGGGAAGTGGGGGAGAAATCAAGTCTCCAACGATACAAGGGTCTCGGTGAAATGAATCCGACCCAATTATGGGAGACAACGATGAATCCTGAGAACAGGACCCTGCTCCTTGTCACGGTGGAGGACGCGGCCGAGTCCGACCGCACCTTCGACATGCTGATGGGTGATGCAGTGGACCCGCGTCGCAAGTTCATCCAGACCCACGCCAAGGCGGTCAGAAATCTGGATGTTTAGTATGGTAGATACAACGTCCCGAGGGTTTTCTCGAAAACCTCGGGACGTTCTGCTTTCGAACTGTTTTGCTTCTTTGATATGAAAGTACCATAGTTAGGCACTGAGGGCTGGTGTAAAATTCTGTCGAAGTCCGTTTTCCAAGTTTATTTATGAACGAACCTTATCGTGTCAACGATGTCTTAAGTAGAATCACGCAGACGATTGTCCTGGTGTATCAGGCAATTGCCGTGCTGATCTTTGGCGCGGTACTGTTTCTTGGAGTTAACTGGCTGAGTAATCCATTCCTTGGTGGCTTTTTCGAGCAGACGATGGTGCTGAATGGTTCGGATACCCGTGAAGCGGGCAAGCATTGGGCTTTATATGAGCAAGGCTTTGAGATCGGCGACCAGCTCGTTTCGGTAAATGGGTTCCCGATTTCGAATGGCCGGGATCTGGAGCGTACTCTTAATTCCTTGCAGATTGGTCAGAACGTTCCTGTTGAAATGCGTACCACAAATGGGGAAGTCCGCACAGTGGATGTGACGCTCCAGCCATTCTCGGCGGTTGATCGAATTTCATACTTTGTCATACCGGTAATCTTAAGCCTGGTTTTCCTTGGGATCAGTCTGTGGATCTTTGGTCTACGGCGGACAGAGTCTGCCGGACGGGCATTTTCGATGATGGCCACCTCGGTGGCAATTGTTATCGGCGCGCTTTTCGACTTATATACTTCCCATTATTTCACTTACATCTGGACAATGGCAGCGGCTTTCTCGGGTGGCGCGTTGATTGATCTTGGTCTTTGCTTTCCGCAGGAAGCGCGCTTACTGCTCCGCCGTCCATATTTGCGCTGGTTTGGATATGTAGTAGGCATTGGTCTGGCGGTCAGCGCCTACTTCAAATTATATGATTTCCAGAATCCAACCGCTTATTTCGATGCGTGGCGGAACATTTATATCTTTGTAGGTATTTCGGCTTTATTCTATTTTGGGGCTCTGGCATTTCACGCGTTTTTCTCTCATTCGCCGGTGGTGAAAAACCAGGCAAGAACCATTCTATTCGGCGCCGTGTTCGCTTTCGGACCGATCGTTTTTTGGTTGTTGTACTCATCCCTGGTAAGGACGATTCAAGGATTGGATGAGGCTGTTCCGTTTAATCCTTATCTCTTTGTCCCGTTGATCCTTTTCCCGCTGGCGAATGGATATGTGATCCTGCGTTTCCGGCTGCTACGCACCGATTATTGGGTACGCCAGGGAATGGTTTATTCCATATTGACGATTCTTGTCGTTGCAGCATATGGATTGCTGGTCACGGGTATCGCGTTTCTCTTTTCGATCAGCATGCCACTGGATAATCCATATCTCATCGGTGGGCTGGTATTTGTCATTGCGGTATTCCTGGAGCCACTGCGAACGTGGTTCCAGGTCCTTGTGGATAGCACCTTCTTCCGGGGTCAACGCGCCTATGAGGAACGTCTCCGTACCTTTAGCCATGAACTGACCAACGCGCTCGACTTAAATACCATTGGTCGGGTTTTGCGTGACCAGATCTCCAGCAGCCTGGTCCCTGACCGTTTGCATATTTATACGTATGACTCTCTGAACGATCAATATGTAGCGCTTGCAAACGGCGATGGACGTCCGACCAGTGATATTCGATTTTCGGCGAATAGTCCTCTCGTGCAATATTTCCAAAGAGAAAATATTCCACTTTATCTCGATACAATCAACCCGCCTACTGCGATGCGAGGCGATGAAGCCCGACTTTCACTACTGGGGGCGCGTCTCTTTGTGGCGTTGCCGGGAGAAGAGCGGCCTGTAGGCTGGCTTGCCCTCGGAACGCCGCTTTCCGGCAGCGTTTACACACCGAAGGATTTGGATTTTCTGGATAACATCTCCGATCAATCATCGGTTGCCATCTCGCGTGTGCAGACCGTTGTGAACTTGGAACGCCGTGTGCAGGAAATGAACGCGTTGACGCGTGTTTCACAGGGTGTGAACGTCACTCTCACCTTCGATGATGTCCTTGAATTGATCTTTGCACAAGCCTCTCAGATCATCCCATCCTCCCTTTTCCATATTACGCTTTACAGCAAGGCTGCCAATTACTTCTACTACGGCTTCCGCGTGGACGATAACGAACGTATCATTAGCCGTGAAAATCAACCACTGCCTCCCAGCCTCGGTCTCGGTCAGGAGATCATCCGCAAGGGACGCCCGATCCTCACTCAGGATTATTTGCGCGAGTGCCGGGCAAGGAATATTACGCCGTCCGTTCAAGGTGTGTATGCCTGGATGGGTGTTCCCCTGAATTCAGGTGCCGAGACCATAGGATCGTTGAGCGTAGGCAGTGGCGATGCCACAGTAACCTATACCACTGCGCAACTTGATCTGTTACAGGCGATTGCAGACCAAACAGTGGGCGCCATCGTAAAGGCTCGTCTTTTGCAGGAGACGCAGCAACGTGCCTATCAGCTTTCGACCCTGAACGAGATTACACGTCAGCTCACATCCACGCTGGAGCAGGAACCTCTCCTTCGGAATATTCTTGAGAACGCTGTCAACATTTTGAATTGCGAGGCAGGCACGTTGTTTCTGATGGACGAACCGACCGGAGACCTGGTCTTCCGCGTGACCGCCGGACCTGTGGCAGGTAATCTTTTAGGGCAACGTCTCCCGGCTGGGACAGGGATCGCAGGGCGCGCAGTACAATTACGCGCTCCCATCATTGAGAATGATGGCCAGCGCTCCCCAACCCGTTACGAAGCTCTTGATAAACAGACCGGTTTCACATCCCGTTCGCTCCTGGCAGTTCCCATGCAGATCAAGGATCGCGTCCTCGGTGTAATTGAGGTCATCAATCGCCGCGACGGTCTGCCTTTTGTGGAAGATGATCAAAACTTGCTCACCGCTTTTGCAGGTCAGGCGGCAGTTGCCATTGAGAATGCCCGCCTGCTGGCACTTACTGACCAGGAACTTGCTGAGAAGGTGGAGGAACTGCAAGTGATGGGGCGGATTGTCCGTGAACTTAATGCCAGCCTTGAAGTCGACCGTGCCATGCGTACCACTCTGGAGTGGGCGATGCGCCGGTCAAACGCTGAGGCCGGTCTGATCGGCATGATCGAAGGTGACCACCTTCGTTTGATGGCGCAACAGGGATATGACGAGATCCTGACACAGGAGCAGGAATTAGGCTTGCCTCTCGAATTGCCAGCCTTTCGCTCAGCCATTGAAAGTGGGCAGCCCAGCCAGATTTCCCTGCTGAGCAATGGAGCGAAAGGGATCCTGCCCATTGCGCACACCCAGATCATCGTCCCCATCCGTAGGGAAGCGCAGGTAATTGGTTTGCTATTGCTTGAAAGCACAAGTGATTCGCAGGGCAACCTGGCGTTCCTCAACCAGTTGAGCGATAGCGCTGCGATTGCTATTGCAAACGCACAATTGTATGACGAAGTCCAGCGTGCCAACCTGGCGAAGAGTGATTTCGTTTCGTTCGTCGCGCATGAATTGAAGAACCCAATGACCTCCATTAAGGGATATTCAGAACTGCTCGCGGCGGGGACGGTTGGGCAGATCAACGAGATGCAAGCCAACTTCCTGAGTACCATCCGTTCCAACGTCGAGCGCATGTCTGCCCTTGTCTCGGATCTGAACGATAATGCGAAAATCGAAGCAAACCGTTTGCGCCTGGACTTCAAGCCGGTGGAAGTGGGAGAGATTGTGGATGATGTTTTGCGGTCCACCAAACGGCAGGTGGATGACAAGCGTCAGAGTGTGGAGCTTCATCTTGCACCGTACCTGCCTCTGGTCTGGGCGGACCGTCTGCGCGTGGGACAAGTGCTCACCAACCTGATCAGCAACGCGCACAAATACACGCCTGAGGGTGGCAAGTTCCTTGTAGGTGGTGAAGCAACCCATAACCAGTGGGACCCCGAAGGCGCGAAACAGGTGGTCCACCTCTGGGTGCGGGATAACGGTATCGGCATCGGCATAGAAGATCAGGCAAAGATATTCCAGAAATTCTTCCGTTCAGATGACTTGAAGGCACGTGAAGTGCCGGGTACGGGCCTTGGACTCAACATCACCAAGAGCCTGGTTGAAATGCAGGGTGGTCGCATCTGGTTTGAGAGTGAGTTTAGAGGAGGAACAACCTTCCACTTTACCATTCCGGTCGCGGAAGGATAGGCACAATGACTCTTACGGCTTCCATTGGTTCTGCACAGGCCTTGAACGGTCGTGAAGCGGGCTTGCAGGCAACGCATCAGGCGTTGAACAGGCTCGGTTCCGGGTCGCCAGGGTTCGGCTTTGTGATTGCGTCGCAGCAATATCAGGCGCGCGAAGTTGTCAGCGGCGTATCCAGCCTGCTCGGTGATACCCCAATGATCGGATTCAGCAGTCCGGTCTGTTTGGCTGGGAATGGACTGCATCCTAATGCTGTACTGGTTGGATTGCTGGCGGGCGATTTCCAGGCTGAAACGCGCTGGATGCCAGGGTATGCCCAAAGCGGCCGCGAGACTGGCGCGCAGCTTTCGAAACAACTTGCCGATCAGACCGATACACGCGCGCTCTTTTTCTTTGCAGATGGATTCAATGGAGACGCGGATCAATTGTGTAACGCACTTTCAAGCGGATCTGTTCCGCTGGCAGGCGGTCTTTCTTCAGGGGATTTGCATACCGGTCATTCCTACCAGATCGCTGGTCCGCAGAATGGAACCGGCGCGCTGGCGGCAGCCTTCCTGCGCGGGAACTTGCGCGTGGGTGTAGGCTCTGCACATGGATGGAACCCGATCGGCAGTCAGTTCCGTGTGACTCGTTCGCGCGGCTTCTGGCTCCGCACTCTCGATGGTCGTCCGGCCTCTGAAACGTATGCTCAACTCTTTGGTTATCCGGCGCGTGAGTGGGCGTTCCCGCCGCTCAGCCATCTGGCGCGCCTGTATCCGCTTGGCGTGGAACAGGGAGATCAACTCGTCATCCGCGCGCCGATCCGTGTGGAAGCTGATGGCAGTTTCCGCATGAATGCTCCTGTACGCGATGGCGCAGATGCTTATCTCCTGGTTGGCAGTCGTGTCTCCTGTGAGAGTGCTGCCCAACAGGCTGCCCAGCAGGCGTTACAACAACTGGAGGGCAGCAAGCCGGCATTCGCTTTCGTTCTCGTGGATATTGCCTGGGAGATGCTGCTCAAATCTCATCCTGGTGCTGAGATCAACGCGGTCCAGGATATCCTTGGAAAAGATGTTCCGCTTGCAGGTGGATATACACTGGGACAGGTTGTTCAGGCAAAAGATTCGGGTTCGCCTCAGTTATTGAACCAGCATATTGTTGTGGTTGCCTTTGGAGAAGCATAGGTCAGACCAGGGATGAACTTGAACGCCAGGATGAGTATCCTGGCGTTTTTATTTGGCCTGAGGGATATAATTATCAAAAGAGGAGATGACAATGAACATCAAAATGCTCTCAGCTTTCATAATGGGTTTGTTCCTGCTGGCGGGCTGTGCATCCCCAGCGACTCAAGCGCCTGCGACTCCAACTTTTCTTGCCTTTCCAACCTCAACGTTGTCTCTTAACACTCCATCTTCGCTAACTCTCACGCCTGGTGCCCTTACGCCTCCCCCGGGCGCGACTACTGCTCCAAATCCAACCAGCATTTGTACCGACCCGCAAGTACCAGCAATGATCGACTCCTTTAAAACGGCGATCCTCAACTCCGATGGACTGCTGTTGAGTTCGCTTGTGAGCCCGGCGCGCGGCATGGATGTCGCTTATTTTCGCGATGGGACGGTCATTACGTATACTCAGGAACATGCAAAGTTCCTCTTCGAAACAACATTCGAGGTGGATTGGGGAACGGAGCCTGGCAGCGGTTCCCCGAAGCGGGGCCCCTTCCATGATGTGATCGTGCCTGAGTTGGTCAGTATGTTCAACCAGCCTTACACACTCCATTGCAATGAGCTCAAGCATGGCGGCGCGACCTATGAACTGCAGTGGCCCTATCAGGAAGAATTCTATTCCGTCCATTTCCCGGGCACACTAGAGAACGGCAACCTGGATTGGCACACATGGGTGATGGGGATCGAGTACGTGAGCGGCAAGCCGTATGTTTATGCCTTGATCCAATTCTTCTGGGAGCCGTAATCTTCAATACAACTTACTGAGCCTCGTGAAGGTTTTGAAGGGATGTTGATCGCTTATGGCGACCTTCGCAAGGCTTTTATCTTCTCTTTTCCCAGGTAAGAATTTCCCGCCTGTTGTAGACTGTGTATATAGTTATTGCAAAAACTTGCAATAAGGATTCCTATGTCTTGTGCCTCTGAATATGTCTCCCAGCTCCGCGCCCGCGGCTTCCGCATGACGTCTCAGCGACTGGCGATCCTGCATGCGCTTCGTCATGCAGAAACGCATCTTTCGCCGCGTGACGTGTTCAAGCGCGCCAAACAGGATTTGCCCGGCCTCACCGAACCAACCGTTTATCGCACGCTTGAATTTCTCGCAGAGAACGGTTTGGCGCGTCCTTCCCAGACTGGTAATGGTCATTTAATGTATGAAATTGCCGGTGATAATCATCATCATATCGTTTGCCGTATCTGTGGCGCTGAGATCGAGGTCGAACACACGTTGCTCGAACATCTTTACCACGAATTGGAATCAACCAGCGGATATTTGCGGATTGATAGTCACATGACTTTTTTCGGTGTGTGTCCAGCCTGTCAGTGAATACGCCTTGTGTAGCGCCCTTTCAGGGCAGCCTTCGCAAGGCTTTCAATAGAACCATCAATGAAAATCGAGAAGGAGATTTAACATGTTGTACTCACCTGAGCCCCTTCATATCCCCGATGGATTCTTGAACTTTACGGTTTCGATCATCTGTTGGGTGATCACTGCCATTACGATCAGCGTCGCAGTCTCTCGCTCGAACCAGTCGCTGGGCGAAAGACAGGTCCCGCTGATGGGCGTGATGGCTGCCTTCATCTTCGCCGCGCAGATGATCAACTTCCCGGTTGCAGGTGGGACATCCGGTCACCTGCTGGGTGGCGCGTTGGCTGCCATCACGCTGGGTCCGTGGGCCGGGATGCTCGTGATGACTGCGGTCATCGCGGTGCAGGCTTTGCTCTTCCAGGACGGTGGCTTGCTGGTGATGGGCGCAAATATCCTTAACATGGGATTGATCACCGTGGCGATCGGGTATGGTCTGTATCGTGGTGTTGCCACGGGAAGCCGCACCATCAAACTGACCATTGCCGGGATCGCTGCCTGGCTCTCAGTGATGGCTGGCGCGTTGTTCACTTCGCTGCAATTATGGTTGAGCGGAACTTCACAATTGCAGATCGTGATCCCCGCCATGCTGACGGTGCATGCGCTGATCGGGATGGGAGAGGCGCTGATCACGGTCGCCGCGCTGACCTTTATCCTGCAGACGCGTCCCGACCTGATCGGCGAGAACTCTGCCTCAGCCAAGGGGAGCCGCGGTTGGGTGGTGGCAGGTGTGTTGGTCTCACTTGCGGTGGTGCTGCTCTCGCCGTTCGCTTCAGCAGACCCGGATGGACTGGAGCGCGTCGCGCAAGACCTGGGCTTTCTCGGCAGAGGTACTTCTGCGCCTTACGAGATCATCCCTGATTACACACTGCCTTTCCTCAGCAACACATCCCTTTCCACCATTTTCGCAGGAGTGATCGGTATCGTTGTTGTCGGCGCGATTATTGTCCTCCTGGGTCAGGGCATGAAGGCGAAATCGTAACTCGATAATCGTACGTAAGATGCACTTCGACGCCTTTGATCGTTATCACGAATCTGAAAGTTTTCTGCACCGTCTTGACCCGCGCGTGAAGGTCGTGATGACGGTCCTGTTTATCCTGTCGAACGCGCTGCTGCCCGATGGCGCCTGGATCGCGTTTGGATTCTCCTGGCTGTTCCTGCTCATTGCCAATGCATTTTCAAATCTTGGGATTGGCTTCACCTTTAGGCGTTCTCTGGTCGCACTTCCGTTCGCACTGATCGCACTCACGGTCCTATTTTCCATACCGGGCAGACCTCTTACTTCTTTCCACTTTCTATTCTGGGACCTCACGATCACAGATGCAGGCCTCCTCCGTTTCGTCAGCATTCTCATCCGCTCGTGGCTTTCGGTGCAGATGGCGATCCTGCTCGTTGCTGTGGCGCGCTTCCCGGATCTCATCCACGCGCTGGAGCATCTGCGCGTGCCGGCGATCCTCACCACGATCATCGCGTTCCTCTACCGCTATCTCTTCGTGCTGGCAGATGAAGTCTTCCGCTTAATGAGGGCGAGGGAGTCCCGTGCGGCAGCCGCGCCCGGCAAAAAGTCCGGAGGGAGCGTGGCCTGGCGGGCGGGAATCGCGGGACATATGGCGGGTCAGCTCTTTTTGCGCAGTTACGAGCGCAGTGACCGTGTCTACAATGCGATGTTGGCGCGCGGCTACGCCGGTCACATGGAAACGATCAATCCGCATGAACTTCGCCGCCGCGATTATCTCACTGCGGCACTCGCCTTGCTTGCAATCCTTTTGCTTCAAATAGTGGGACGCCTATGACAAACGTTTTACAAGTTCACGATCTGCACTTTTCCTATCACGACGGGCTGGCGGCATTGCGCGGCGTTTCGTTCGAAATGTGTGGAGGGGATAAGGTCGCGCTGGTGGGACCTAACGGCGCTGGAAAGTCTACTCTGATGCTGCACCTGAATGGGATCCTGAGCGGGCATGGCGCGGTGAGCGTGGGAGGCAAACGCCTTACGCGTGACAATCTGCCTGCCATCCGTGCCATGGTGGGACTCGTATTCCAAAACCCGGATGACCAGCTCTTCTCGCCAACGGTGTTCGAGGATGTGGCGTTTGGTCCGCTGCACATGGGCTTGCCAATGGACGAAGTGGAAGCCCGCGTGAAATCTGCGCTTGAAGCGGTGAAGATGTCTGGCTTTCAGGATCGCCTGTCGCATCACTTAAGTATGGGCGAAAAGAAAAGGATTGCGATCGCGACCGTGCTCTCGATGGACCCGCAAATTCTGGTGCTTGATGAACCCTCCGCCGGCCTCGACCCGCGTGCCCGCCGGACGTTGATCAACTTACTGCGCGAGCTGCCGATCACGATGCTGGTCTCTACGCATGATATGAAGCTGGTACAGGAACTTTTCCCGCGCACGATCGTGATGGATGAGGGACAGATCGTAGCAGATGGGAGGACAAGGGATATTCTGGGAAATGAAGCGTTGCTGACTGCCCATGGGTTGGAAAAGCCGTAACCAAATTATGTTCGGCCAAGGTCTCGGACCGCAGCCACGGATCGACCGGAGGTCTCGCAAATAAAATCACAAAACGCCTCTGATGCTTCAGAGGCGCTTTCCGTTCAATTACAAATTACCAATTACTACTACAATCCCGCAGCTTCTTTCAACGCTTCCGCCTTATCCGTCCGTTCCCAGGGGAATTCGATATCGTCGCGGCCGAAGTGACCGTAGGCGGCGGTCTTTTGATAGATCGGCTTGCGCAGGCCCAGGTCACGGATGATGGCGCCGGGGCGCAGATCAAAGAATTCGCTGATGAGCGCGGCGATATTTTCATCCGAGATCTTGGCAGTGCCGAATGTCTCCACATTCACCGAAAGCGGGTGCGCGACACCAATGGCATACGCCAGTTGCACTTCCACGCGGTCGGCGATGCCCGCGGCAACGATATTCTTCGCCACGTAACGCGCCGCATACGCCGCTGAGCGGTCCACTTTTGTGGGGTCCTTTCCGCTGAACGCGCCTCCGCCGTGTCGCCCCATGCCGCCGTATGTATCCACAATGATCTTGCGCCCGGTCACACCGGCGTCGCCCATGGGACCACCAACCACAAAGCGTCCGGTTGGATTCACGTAAACCTTGAGATTGTTATCAACCATCTCTTCAGGAAGCGTGGGGATGATGATCTGTTCGGTGACGATTTCAGTGATCTCAGCCTGAGAGACATCGGATGCATGCTGTGTGGAAATGAGGACAGTATCAACGCGTTTTGGCTTGCCCTGTGAGTATTCGATCGTGACCTGACTCTTCGCGTCAGGACGAAGCCATGAGATGGTTCCGTTTTTGCGCACTTCACTCTGCCGCCGCGTGAGCTTGTGCGCGAGATAAATGGGCATTGGCATGAGTGTTGCGGTCTCATTACAGGCATAGCCGAACATCATGCCCTGGTCACCTGCACCGATGGTTTCAACTTCTGTGTCGGTGACTTCATGACCGTTGCGCGATTCGAGGGCATGATCCACACCCATGGCGATATCAGGACTTTGGCTGGCGATGGCTGTAAGCACAGCGCAAGTGTGACCGTCGAAGCCCTTATCACTGTTATCGTAGCCGATCTCCAACACCACTTTGCGGACGAGGTCGTCGAAGTTAACAAAAGCTTTTGTAGTGATCTCTCCCAGTAGTGCGACGAAGCCGGTCTTCGTGGCGGTCTCGCAGGCAACGCGCGAGCGTGGATCCTGCTCTAGGCACGCATCCAGCACTGCGTCTGAGATTTGATCGCAGAGCTTGTCAGGGTGTCCCTCGGTCACTGATTCAGAGGTGAACATCAGTTTCGAGGCTGTCATGAAAGTGTTGCTCATTGTGATTGAAACTCCTTCAAAAATGTAATTGCCCCTCCAGACGTACAGAAAGGGCAATTACTCTTTGAAGTGAAGCCCTCTCATCTCCCAGAACATCCGTCTGTCGGAATTGGCACCTTTTCAGCGTTTGTCTAATGATGACTTTTTGCTGGCAGGTTGTCGAGGCATCGCCGGGCCGTTCCCTCCGCCTCTCTGGATAAGAGCGCCTTGTGGGGCTATTGGATTGTGTCGGCATAATATCATAGGGCAGGGGGAAAGTCAATTCGGATGGTGTTTGTGAATGAAAATTCGCAACATGTCAATCCGCTTTGGCGGATAACCTTGGGCAGCGAAAAATACTTTTTTCGTCCGAGATGTGTAACTATTTGTGCTTCCCTGCGTCATGAAGTTGAACTTGCAAAACAGCAAGGTGGGATATGTTTGACGAAATAGATTCGAAAGAGGGGGTGTTGGGAGAAGCATCTCATCGTGCTTCCCACCATTTATGCGAGGAGGCTTGATGTGTTATTCACACAAGCCTCTTCATTTTTAAACAAGAGGAGCCTGGCGAAGCGCCCTTTCAGGGCAGCCTTCGCCAGGCTCATTTTTCATCCGCCGCGCAACGAAAACCGATGCGAGGAGAAAAATCGCCGAGATAGGCATTTGACCCAGGTGTTGCGTTCAGGTTTGATCCCAACACGGAGGAACGTTTCGAGACGCGGATGTTGATCTCCGCGTCACCCAGACTCCCACCGCGCACCACACGGTTGAGGCTCGAACTTGTCACTGGTCCCGTTGGGTTCAAATTAGTTTCCAGGGAAGAATAATTAAAGCTATAAAAATCATTGACCCATTCCGCCACGTTGCCAGCCATATCCAGAACGCCAAACGGACTTGCGCCGGCACGGTACGTCCCCACGCGTGATGTATCGCCCACCAGCATGTTGAAGTTGGCGAGCAGTCCGTCTGCTTTGTCTTCTCCCCATGGAAACGTGCGAAAGTCGTCGCCGCGCCCCGCACGCTCCCACTCTGCTTCGGTTGGCAATCGCCGCCCAGCCCATTCGCAATAACTTTTGGCTTGTTCCCATGTCACATAGACCACCGGATAGTCATTGAAGTCAGGGTTATTGAAATAGGAAGATCGTCTCTGCGATTTGAAATTTTGTGGCGGCGTACATCCACCAGCATTGACGCATAGCCCATACATCGCATTCGTTACCTCCAGTTGATCCATCCAGAATGCGTCGAGGGTCACATCATGCTCGGGGATTTCATTCGGCGCGCGGCGCACATCCAGGCCACCCATGCGGAATGTACCAGTCGGGATATAGATCTGGGGCATTCCATCAATTGGGGAAACGCGTTCGGTCACGACTTCTTGGGTTGCTGTTTGCGCAGCAGTCGAACTGACCGGTTCAATTATGGAAGTGGGAACTGCTGTAGGAGGAATACTTGTAGGAAATGGCGTTGCCGTCGACTCGATCACCGGCACTCGCGTAGCGGTCGCTGTACAGGCGGCGAGGAGAAATAATAGAAAGACAGCGATGAATCTTTTCATAGCGAACAATTATATGTCACCTAAATGTCATTGTGAGCGAAGCGGAGCAATCTCCTGGTGGCGAGCCGTCATTCGTATAGAAGAGATTGTCTTGTCCGGTCTCGATACACTTCGCTACTTGACCTTCCTCGCAATGACAAGTGCGTTTTATGGCGTTGCGCCAACGAAATTCAGTGCGTACAGTGCATCTTCATAACCCGGGCGGATGGAGAGTGCTTTGCGCCAGTCTTCCACGGCTCCGGTGGTATTGCCCTGACGATAGAGCGCCCAGCCATGCCAGAGCCACGTCTCTTCAGACATCTCTGTTCGTTGCAGAGCATAGTCTGTCAGCACTAAAAGGTCGTCCGTGCGGTTCGCCTGGAAATTTGCAATGAACGGACCGAACTGGTAGCGGAACATCCGCTGTGGCAAACCGAGTTCGCGCGCAATGTCATACGCTGCGTTGGCTTCGTCGTATCGCTCGAAGTAGACGAGATTGCTGCCAACGTTGAACCATGCAAACGCGTCATTCGGGTCTTCCGCAGTGGCAGCCTGAGCAATGGCTAATGCGTTTTGCCGGTTCCGGTCGCGGTCCCAGTTGGAGCCGAGCAGTGCCTGGACCTCGGCTTCCCGCTCAGGCAGAAAAACGACCAGATAAAGGTAGTTGAATGGTTTCCACTCCTCTTCCAGTTGTTCGTAAGGAATGCTTCTATCAGGTCCGCGGTAGGGGTCCTGTACGGTGAACGTTTGGGTAGTATCGTCATATCCTGTAAGGAGCAGATAGTGTGCCGCCCACAGATCATCGTCGGGCCAGCCAGTATCATCAGGGTTGAGGGATGTGGTGCCTTCGATTATCACCGGGTAGGATGCAGCGATCAGGCGCTTGAGAGTCTCGAGATCCCCTCCCACCCGATATTCCATGCGGAGCCAGCCGGCGTAGTTGTGTACCCAGAAAGCCATCTCTTCTGGGTTGACATTGCGGTCGCCATTGACTGGCTTGATGACATCCGAAATCGTCTTCTGGTCGCCGCTCCAGCCGAACATGTGCAGCATCATCGAAAGCGCGGCTGGACCGCAGTTATTCGGTGTCTGCTTTTCGTAGGCAGGCGAGCCAAGGAATGCCTGCGGCGGAGGCGGTGACAGTGTTGGTGTGGGAGGGATGGGGGTAGCATCGATCTCTACTGTGGGAGTGACTACCATGGTTGGGCTTGCCGTGATTGTTGGTCGTGGTGTGCTTGGAATAGCCGTTGGCACAGTGCCAACAGGATTGAATACATTCCGGACATAAGTCCTTGCGACTTCATAACGCCATGCAACCCGGCTATTGATCGCCGGAATTTGTAACACCAGGATTACCAATACCAGAAAACCGGTGCCTACAAATAAAATATTTCTTTTCGACATGCCAAAAAGTGTACCAGAGGAGTATGAGTCTGAATTAATTCAAGCAATCTGCTGAAGCCGCCGGGACGGCGGCTTTTTAGCGTGTCATCACCGCCGAAGACGGCGGTGTAAGCAAGCCTACATACGCATAAATTCCTCTTTGTTTATATCTTTTTAGGACTGTGTACCTTGTATATCCGTCCATTAACTCAAAGCCATTTCGATTGACCAAAAGAGGCTCAATGGATACACCGCGCAGCATGGATTCCTCTCGCTCGTCTGCGCGCTCCTTCAGGCTCGTTTGAAAATCTTCCACACTCATCAAATCTGTATTTGTGCAAATATCGTCCAGGTTGAGAACTTCCAGGGCAAACTCCATTTTTGGAAGCGCGTCCATCCATGAGATTGTCCAATGTTCTTCAGGCGCCTCGTTGTGATCGCTCTCCCATTCGCGCATGATCCATTTCATGAGATAGGTTTTGATCTCACGTGCATCAGTAAGGACATGATAAGTGAAATCATCAAGTTTGCGATACTCAAAAGAGAACGTCATGTTCACTGATGTCCCAGCAGAGTCACTGCCGCCGCAATGGAAGGATCGGTCTCAAAATAAAACGTATCCCATTCAGCAAAGGCTTGTATATTGGGGACAATACCGGTCTCCTCCCAGTTCGCATCTGAGAAGGCAGAGTAGAAGGTTTCTGCGGCAAGCCATATTTGTGATCCATCCTCAAAGTCATAACCATGCAAAACTTCCACATTTCCAAGGCTCGTCTCACCAACAATTTGGGCGCGGCCCGCATCCTGCAGCACGCCTGCAAAGATCTCGCCAAAACTGACCGTATCCTCGCTGACCATCACGACCAGTGGGACAGTCTGTGAATTCTGGATTTCGTTCGCCTCGATTTCCAGTGACCGGGCAGAATCACGGCTGACGAACTGACCCAATCTGCCCCCAATAAAATATTCAAAGATGGGATAGGTCACGCTGCTGCTCCCGCCGCCGTTCATGCGCAGGTCCAGGATCAAGCCATCCAATGGACCGAATTCATTCAACGCATTCCTGATCTGCCGCGGGAGCGTTTCATCGAAAAACGAGGGGATGAAGATATAGCCGATCTTTGAACCATCACTGGTCGCGACCAGACGCGCATCGATTGGAATGTTTCCCTGGATGGCATAGCGGATGAGCATCACATCGCGCGGTGCTTCGCCGGGCGATTGCACTGTCAGCACCACAGCGGAACATTGGGGTCCGCGCAGACGATTGCCATATTCATCCTTGATTGTCTGGCCATCCACGAACAGGACGCTGTCGTGATGTTGTATCCCGCCATATTCCGCAGGTGAACCGGGAAAGGTCGAAATCACGATGAGGCGTCCCCGTTCAAAATCTGGTTGCCCGTAGATGCCCACCCCTACAAATTCGATGTCGCCTCGCAGCTCTGCTTCCGATTCTGCCACTTCCATTGGCGACAGGAAAAACGAATGTTCATCACCCAGTTCATCGATCATCGCGGACATTTCGTTATAGAAAGATTGCGTATCCAGCCCGGCCTCGATCCTGCTCCGATACCTTGATTCGATCTCATTCCAATCCTTCCCGTTATAGTCCGGGTAAACATAGATATCTTCAACAATGTTCCCGAGCTCTCTCAATATGCTGAGTTGTTCGCCTTGTGAAACGCCAGTGATTTCAAATTCTGGCGTGGCTTGCAATGCCTGGTCAGGTGGGATGGTCGCAGGCGGTATGGCGGCACACGCAGGTGGGATAAAGGCAGGAACAGGTGCTGTCGGCGTCGGGGTGAGGGAGGCGGTTGCAGTAGCAGTTTGCGAAGCAGTCGGCGTGGGAGTAGGCGGGTACACCATCTGTGTCACGAAGTTACAGGCCAGCATGGTTAAGATCAAAAATCCAAATACAATTCGCTTTATCTTCATACGTTACCTTTTAGACGTCATTGAGCCGCACTCCAGATGTTGACGCGTTCGAAGAGCTCAGAGAGTGGTCTAAGCTCAGATATGGGCACCGCCAGATTTTTTACGTGGGTATGGTTGTATTGAAAGACCTGTGAGCCAGTCTGGATAAAACTTGCGCGACGGCTGAACTCCTCACGTGTGATATACCCCGCCAGCAGCACGTCCATGCCGTATACCCAGATATTACTCCAATCCGGCGCGCGGATAATGTACGTTTCCTTGCGCATCGGGCTATAAATTCCGATCCGTGCATTGGGCGCGGATTTGATTTGGACATACGATAAGGAGAAGAATTTGCTTTGG
>DATKED010000074.1:0-5321 GCA_035512375.1 Anaerolineales bacterium | reverse complement strand
CCACGGCTCGACTTTGATATTTTTTGCATGAGCTTCACGGATGAATCGTTTTGTCATAATGGGGATGTTCATGGACTCTTTTGGATCGTATGGCGGCTGAATGGACTGATATCCCGGGGCGATGAGTCCGCTCAGAAATATTTTTCCCAGCAAAACAAATCTTGTCACCTCGCCGCGCGAGGCAGACGTGGCAACCTCTGGGCAGGTCTCGCGGAAGCTTTGCATGGCTTCATCATGGAATGAGGCGACCATTACTTTATCCTGCATATTGTGTTCGCGGATCAAATCACACAACGGTCTGTCAATCGGGTTTTGAGTTAATTTGATCTCTATCACATAACGCATCTGTGGAAATTTCTGGAAGAGTGCGTCCAGCGTCGGTACTTCTATTCCCTGTCCGCGATGTGGGAAGGTCTTGCCATTATCGTTTGACCATTTATATGCCGCGTCGAGTTGCTTGAGCTCTGCCAGGGTCATTTCTTCGATAAGTCCCGTGCCATCCGTGGTGCGGTCTACCTCTTCATCATGCATTAAAACGACGTGACCATCCTTCGTCATGTGCGCGTCCATCTCGAGAACATCGGTCCCGATCTCAACAGCTTTTTCGAAGGCGTACATTGTGTCCCCGGGCCAGATCCCATCCCCGCCTTGGTGGGCGATCACCAGGGGACGCTGGATATTTGCATAATACTGTTTTGACCGCGCATCGGGGACGAGGAGCAGAAGCAATGCAAGGCTGAGAAGAAACAGTGCAATACCAATGCTGCGTGATTTTCGATTCATAAATGTCTCCGATGGTGAATATAGATTATTTTAACGGAGTTATTCGGCAGACCAGCACAAAATAAAAGCAGGGACCCGATGAATATCGGGTCCCTCTGGCTATCATAAATAACGGGCAATGGACATAAAGATCGTGGCGAGGATGAGCGCCGAGGCAGATAGAGTTGAATAGGTGGCTTGTTGTTTCTGTATGGACTGCATCTGTGAAATTTGTTCGGCGGAGGGGTTTCCTTGCATTTGCGCACCGAGCTTCGCCATGGCTTTTGTAGTACGACCGATCATGATACCGAACACAAAGCCAATCAGCGCAAACCCTGCGCCGATGCCAAAACCTCGACCCGCACCAGAGCCCATCCACGCGGAAGTGAAGCCCTGGGAGTCGATCCAATACAAGATGAAACCTGCCAGGATCGTCAAGCCAGCCGCGGCAGACATCCGATTGCTGAACTTCAAATTGTTCATCAAATGTCCGACAAATTTTTGTCCCGATTCTCCAGTTGCGCCAATGGTGGGACCAACAAAGTAGGTCATGATCAATGTTCCTCCCACCCAAAATACGCCAGCCACAATATGGATGATGCGAAGCAGCCAGATAAAGTAGATCATTTTCTTCTCCTTTGGGGAAACTGAATTCCGAGATAATAACACCAAATGCGATTGTTTATTTGTTGGATGCCGCGCTGAGGTGGCTTGAAAGAGCATCACACATTCCAGGTTTCGAGATGGAAGGCAAGAGAGTGTAACCTTCAGAAACAAAACGCGCAGACAGACATCTCGGCGTTTTTATTTACCTAAGGGCCTGTGCGATCAAACTGCCAATCAGACCGAACCAGTATGCGATGGTGTAATAGATAAACATTGGCTGTTTACCTTGTCTCCAGAGCAGGTAGGCTGAAATCAGCGCAAGTACCGCGACCACGTACAGGTCCAATCCGACTTCTTCAAAACCGAGATTTGCGAAAACGCCTGCGCCCAGGAATAGAGCGTTGAGCGCGAGCAAGGCAAGGTCCGTGCTTGTGATCTGTTCTCGATGAGGGAAAAGGTTTTGTATGAACAGTATCGCGGCGTTCACCATAACAAAGCCTGTAAAGAAAACCCAATGACTAAACTCATCATCGTTGAAGATGACAATCCGGCACAGGTCGCTGGTTGTATCTGTCTCGCAAAATCGCTGATGCAGATAATTGGTCACTTCATGATTGCCGTAACTCGCGGCCAGCAGATACAGTCCGACGATAAAGGTCAAATTCCAGGTGATATGCGCTTTGCTTTCACGCGGTGGTGATTCATATTCAATGGTCTTTTTGAGAAGATAGGACGCCGCGACGCTGATCAATGGCAGACTGAGCATGTTGTTGAAATCCACCCAGCGCAGGAATTCATTTGGCAAAACATAGGCGAGAGCCCATGTGCCGAGGCGGTTGATCGAAACCAAAATGGCGACAAATGACTGCACACCAAGCAAAGCGTGAATACGTTTCATGGTGCTCCCTGCACATTACGGATAAAAGCTTTGCATTAACAACACAAAAGTTAACATAGAGTGACTCATTTGTAAGGAATACGTGCCAGGTTCTAAACCTTTGTAAGGTTTTCCAGTGCTTGTTTGGCAAGCGTGTGCAATTCGCGATCTGCACGGTTCGAAACAATTTCCTGCAAGGCAGAGGCGGCACGCGGGTCTTTCAACTCCCTCAATGATTCGATCACCTGCTTTTTCACTTCGCGTTCGGGATCATTCAACATTTGCAAAAGAATGGGTGTGATGCGTGCATCCTTTATTCTGGATAACGCGTCGATGGAGTGGATTCGGATCCACATCTCGGGATGAGATAACGCTTCGATCAATACGTCGACAGCTGGCGCGCCAAAATGCGCCAATGCCTCTGCGGAAACCTTTCCCACCTCGTGATGCAGATTGTAAAGCGTCATGGCCAAGGGTTCAATCGCGCGCGGATCACGCAATTTCCCGAGCAGGACCGCGGCAAACTTACGGACAGTCCCTTCCTTATCCTGCAACGCTTCAATGAGCGGATCAACTGCAGTAGTGCCCATCTTCTCAATGGCAGAGAGCAGATCACTTGCAGCGTATTCACGTTCATACCACCAGTACGAATCGTGCAAGGCTTCCATGAGATAGGGGAGCGCGGCGGGATGCTGCGTATTCCCCAAGGCTCTGGCTGCAGCCTGGCGAACCTCGATCTTCGGGTCGTCCAGTAGAACATTCGTGATGTCGTCGAATGTGGACGGGTCTTTGAACAAGCCCAGCGCGAGACAGGCCGCAATGCGGACTTCATCCTCGTCATCTTTCAGCGCGTGAATCATTGGTTGGATTGCTTTTGTGTCGCCGATATTTCCCAACGCCAGTGCAGCGCGCGAGCGGACCGTAAAATATTTGCCCTGTAAGGCTTCCAATAAGGCAGGGACTGCACTGCGGTCTTTGTTGATGGCGAAAACTTCCGCAACACGTCCGCGGATGATCGGATGCGCGGTCGCAAGCGTCTTTACCAGTGAGAGAGTGGCGGTGGGGATGCGGGCGAGAATCTGCTGATATAACGGAAGCAGGTTTACGTCTTTGGTCTGAAGCGCTTCGATCAAAAAGGGTACGGCATCTCCACCCATGCGGCGCAACTCCTGAGCGGCGCGGTCGCGTTTGGTCGCATCTGCAAGTTGAGCGAGGAGTCGTTTTGCCTCACCTTGTTTGGAGCCAGTAAGCCAATCCATGTTTCTATTTTACTGTGAAGTAGTTGCGTTGAGAGAAAATCAGAGGGAAAATCTCTGATATAATTTCGCGATTGCAGAGAGGAAAGTACATCGCCGGGAATTTCCCGGTGTTATTTTGCTTGTACTTCGCTAAAAATAAATTTGGGAGCAGAGATGAAGAAAGAGCAATTCCTTGATTTGTATCATCAAATGGTGCTGATCCGCCGCGTGGAAGAACGAGGCGCTGAACTCTATCAGGCGGGGAAGATCGGCGGTTTCATGCACCTATATATTGGACAGGAGGCTGTCTCGACGGGTTTGATTGCGGCGCGCGAGCCGCGCGACCGGGTGATCACTGCCTATCGCGATCATGGCGTTGCGTTGAATTGCGGCATCCCTGCCGACCAGGTCATGGCAGAACTGCTGGGCAAGGCAACAGGTATGTCGAAGGGCAAGGGCGGGTCCATGCACATGGCTGATGTGGAAAAGAACATGTGGGGCGGACATGCCATCGTGGGCGGACATTTGCCGATCGCGGCCGGCTTCGCAGTAGGTGACCAGTACGCGGGCAATGACAATGTGACCATCTGCATGTTCGGCGAGGGTGCGACCAATATTGGTTATTTCCATGAGGCTTTGAACCTTGCCAAGGCATGGAAACTGCGGGTGCTGTGGGTGTGTGAAAATAACATGTACGGCATGGGTACATCCGTCGAGCGCGCCTCGGCAGTTCTGGAGATCCGCCAGAAGGCCGAAGGTTATGGAATGAAGAACCGCCGTGTGGACGGCATGGACGTGCTAAAGGTCTACGAGGCGGCCAAGGAAGCGATTGACTACGTCCGCGAAAACTCGGATCCTTATTTCCTGGAAGTCACGACCTATCGTTATCGCGGGCACTCCATGGGTGATCCTGAGCGCTATCGCAAGCAGGAAGAAGTGAAAAAATGGCAGGAGACCGACCCGATCGGCATATTCCGCAAGCACCTGATCGAGAAAAAGAGCGCCACTGCCAAGGCATTGGACGAGATCGACGCGCGCGTGGAAGAGGAAGTCAACAAGGCGGTTGAATTCGCGGAGACCTCTCCTGAGCCCGCCCTCGAAGATCTGTTCACGGATATTTACGCAGAAAACTAACCACAAAGGACACAAAGATGCATAAAGGAAAAGCGTAGTGCTCCTTTGTGACCCTTCGTGGTGAAGGAAATATATATGGCTAAAATTACGATGCGCGAGGCAATCTCGCAGGCACTGATGGAAGAAATGGACCGTGACCCCGCCGTCTTTATCATGGGCGAGGAGGTCGGTGTATGGGGGGGGACATATGCGGTGACGAAGGGCTTCTTCGACAAGTACGGCCCCGAACGGATCAAGGATACGCCCATTGCGGAAAATGCAATCATCGGCGGGGCGATCGGCGCGGCCATGGTGGGACAGCGCCCGATTGCGGAGCTGATGACGATCAACTTTGCATTCTCGGCGATGGATTACATTGTCAACCAGGCGCCCAAGCTGCGCTACATGTTCGGCGGACAATTTTCCGTCCCCATGGTGATCCGTGCGGTGGGCGGGGGCGGACGTCAGCTTGGCGCGACCCACTCCCAGACTCCCGACGCGATCTTTGCACACTTCCCGGGTCTTAAGGTGGTATCGCCTGGGACGCCGGAAGACGCCAAAGGATTGCTCAAATCATCCATTCGGTCGAACGATCCGGTTCTATTCATCGAGCACGCGACCATGTATCAGGTACGCGGCGAGGTTCCAGATGGCGAATATCTCATACCGCTCGGTAAATCGAAAGTGCAACGTGAAGGCAAGGATGTCACCATTGTCACTTATTG
>DATKED010000073.1:0-5435 GCA_035512375.1 Anaerolineales bacterium | reverse complement strand
ATGAAGACAGCGGGCGTTTCGCATTTGGAGATGTGCATTCAGTGCGGGACGTGTGGCGGGTCATGTCCCGTAGCCTTGGATATGGACCACACACCGCGCCTGTTGTTCGCCATGCTGCGTGCCGGCATGCGGGAGGAAGTATTGCGTAGTAACACACCATGGATCTGCGTCTCCTGCTATCACTGTGTCGTGAGGTGTCCGCAGGAGGTGCACATTGCAGACGTGATGTATACCCTCAAGGGCATGGCGATCGAAGCGAAGCTGTATCGAGATTCCACAGCACCTCACTTTTCCCAGACCTTCGTGGATATGGTAGAGACGTTCGGTCGCAGTTATGAACTAGGGCTGGCCACACGCCATTACTTGCGGCATTTCCCATTGCGTTTGCCAGGTATGATGCCGATGGGCTTTGGCATGATTTCAAAGGGACGCATGGCGATCACTCCGAAACGAATCAAGCACATGGATCAACTGAAAAAGATCTTGCACCGCGCCAAGCAACTGGAGTTGACTTCATGAACAAATATCTTCTGTACCCGGGTTGTTCAATGGAATCCAGTGCCAAGGCATACATGGAATCGCTCAACGCGATCATGGAGCCGCTTGATCTGCACTTCGAAGAGATTGACGATTGGAACTGCTGTGGCGCGACGGAATATCTTGGAATCAACTTGATCCCTGCATATTCATTGATCGCTCGCAATCTTGCGTTGGCTGCAGAACAAACGAAACAAATAAATGGCACGCGCACAATCGTCGCGCCGTGCTCAGCTTGCTATCTCAATCTCGCTAAAGCAGATTACTACATGCAGGAACGCCCCTCACTCGGCGTGAAGGTGAATGAAGCCCTCGAAGCGGGTGGACTCCAATACAAGCCTGGTACGCTCGATGTGCGTCACCTCATTGACATACTGGTCTATGACATTGGACTGGATACCATTCGAAGCAAAGTGACTCGTCCCTTGCATGGACTCAAGGTCGTGCCTTATATGGGTTGCATGCTGCCAAGACCCGATTATCAAAATAGATGGTCTGATCATGAACACCCCACAGAATTAAATGACCTGTTACGCGCTCTGGGCGCGGATGTGATCGATTATCCGTTAACGACCAGCTGCTGTGGCGGACACATGACTCAGATCGGACCTGAAACTGCTTTCGAGTTAATTCGCCGACTCGTGGCTGACGCGGACGAGCGCGGCGCGCATCTGATGGCAACCGTCTGTCCAATGTGCCAGATGAACATCGATGCTTATCAAAATGAGACTAATCATTACTTTGGCACTCACTACCACATGCCAGTCCTGTTCTTTACGCAGTTGATGGGGCTGGCTTTCGGCAGAGAACCTGATGAACTTGGCATTGGTATCGAACTGGTCAGTTCACGCAATGCGCTGGCCAACATCGGAGTTGAAGTTCCTGTCACCCAGGAGCCGACGGCAAAGCGCAAGAAAGATGAAGGTCTGCCCATGCCGCGCCGCTGGACAAAACATGGAGCGGGGAAGGAGACTGTGAAATGAACGAAAAGAAACAGGCACGCGTGGGCGTTTACGTTTGTCACTGCGGCTCGAATATCGCGGGTGTCGTGGACGTGGTTGATGTGGCACACTGGGCAGCCAACTTGCCCAATGTAGTCGTTTCCCGCGAGTACAAGTTCATGTGCTCCAGCCTCGGTCAGGAACTCATACAGAAAGACATCCAGGAGATGGGTCTGAATCGCATAGTGGTTGCCTCCTGCTCGCCGCAGCTGCACGAAGCAACTTTCCGAAACGCCTGCGACCGCGCAGGATTGAACCCATACCTATTCGAGATGGCGAATATTCGTGAGCAGGATGCCTGGGTGACAAGTGACAAGACCGAAGCCACGAAAAAGGCCAAGGCACTGACAGCAGCTGCCGTCAGCCGGGTGATCCACCAGGAGCCGCTAGAGGCATTGCTCGTCCCGATCGAATCAAATGTGCTAGTGGTTGGCGGCGGCATCGCTGGCATCCAGGCGGCACTCGAAATTGCCGATAGTGGCAACCATGTTTATCTCGTCGAGCGGGAACCTTCCATCGGCGGGCACATGGCCCAATTTGACAAGACCTTCCCGACCCTGGATTGCTCAGCCTGCATCCTGACGCCGAAGATGGTCAACGTGGGGAATCATAAAAATATTACTCTGCTGACATGGAGCGAAGTGGAAGCGGTGGATGGTTATGTGGGCAACTTTACGGTGACCATCCGTAAAAAAGCTCGTTATGTTGACGAATCGCTGTGCACCGGTTGCGGCGTCTGCCAGGAAAAATGCCCGAAAAGGGTTATTGACGAAGTGTTCGAGGCCGGTCTCGGCTATCGCAAGGCAATCTATACTCCCTTTCCTCAGGCCGTGCCCAATTATCCAGTGATTGATCGTGAAAACTGCACCTATTTCCTGAAAGGCACCTGCAAAGCCTGCGAGAAGTTCTGTGAACCCGGTGCGATCAGGTTCGACCAAAAGGATGAAACCCTCGCCGTGAAGGTCGGCAACATCATCCTTGCAACGGGTTATGACTTGTTCGACGCGCGGCGCGTGAGCAACTATGGCTACGGACGACTGCCGAATGTATTCACGAGTTTGGAATTCGAACGACTGACCAATGCCGCGGGACCGACCTCCGGCAACGTCGTTTTGCGCGATGGCAAGACGACGCCGAAATCAGTGGGCATTATCCATTGTGTGGGTTCGCGCGATAAGAATTTCAACAATTATTGTTCGGTGATCTGTTGTATGCAGGGGTTGAAGTTTGCGCATCTTGTGCACGAGCGCACAGGCGCCACGGTCTACAACTTCTACATTGACATGCGCACCGCCTATAAGGCTTACGATGAGTTCTATCAACGTGTGCTGGAGGAAGGCACTCTCTTTGTGCGCGGCAAAGTCGCAGAAGTCACCGACGCGGCGCGCTATTCAAATGAAAAAGGCAAACTTATCATCCAGGTGGAAGATACGCTGGCTGGAAAACAGAGGCGCATCCCTGTCGATATGGTAATTCTCTCGTCTGGATTACAGGCTCGAGCTGATTCGAAGGAAGTCGCCCAAAAGTTTGGCATCTCATGCAGCGCCGACGAGTGGTTCATTGAGAAACATCCCAAGCTGGACCCGGTTGCCACGATGACCGACGGCGTCTTCATTGCCGGTGCTTGCCAGGGACCAAAGGACATCCCGTCCAGTGTTGCCCAGGGAGCTGCGGCGGCGGCGCGCGTCATGTCCATCATTGGACAAAAGGAAATCCAAATTGAGGCCGCGACAGCCATTGTGGATGAAGAGAACTGCGTCGGCTGCCAACAGTGCATGGCAGTCTGTCCCTACCAGGCGATTCTATATTTGGCAGACAAGGGTAAGGCACACGTCAATGAAGCCCTATGCAAGGGTTGTGGTACATGTGCGGGAGCCTGTCTGCCCAAAAGCATCAGCCTGAAGCACTTCACCGACCTACAACTGGTATCTGAAATGGTTGGTGCCATGCAAACAATGAAGGATTTCGAGACGATCTCTGCGGAGGTGGCGGCATGACCGAACCCAAGATTATCGGATTTTTGTGCAACTGGTGTTCCTACCGAGGCGCGGATGGCGCGGGTATGGCTCGCCTGAAATACCCGCCAAACGTAAAAATTATTCGTGTGCCATGCAGCGGCCGTATCTCCCCTGAGCTTGTCCTGCGTTCCTTCCGCGAAGGCGCGGATGGCGTGATGGTTCTTGGTTGTCACATCGGTGATTGTCACTACAGCACCGGCAACCACCGCACCGCCAAACGAATGCCCGTGCTAAAGAAACTATTAGAGTATGCCGGCATTGATTCAGAGCGGTTGTATGTTAACTGGGTTTCGGCCGCAGAAGGTGAAAAATTTGCTGCCGTAATCAAAGACTTCACTGAGAAAATCCGGGCTCTGCCACCTTTCACCGAGACAATGAAAAGTAGAAAGCAGAAACTAGCTGAGATGAAGCAGACGGAAAAGGAGGTGGAATGGACAAGCGCATAAATGACCTGGGGCAGATCATCGAAAAAATCCTGCCGGAAGTAGACGGCGTGCTTGGCCTAAAAACCGGCCCCGGTGGGATTGTTGCCCCTCATCTCTTTGTGAAAGAACGCCCTGAGGAACTGGAACTTATGGCAATCTGGCCCAAAGAGCCTCTGCCCAGTGTTATCAGGCTGATCCAGCAGGCACATCCGGAAGCAAAACTGGCGGTAGTTTGCCGAGGCTGTGAAGAGCGCGGCATGGTTGAGATGTTCAAACACGCTCAACTGAACCTTAACAATGTGACCTTGATCGGTTTGCAGTGTACACAGGAAGAAGCCGAATTCTGCCGGTGCGCCGAACCCTTCACAGTTCATGCCAAAATGATCGTGGGACAGCCGATTGAGGGTGTGGCAGATCCGCTAACAGAGAAAATCGCGGCGATGAGCCAACCCGAAAAACTGGCTTTTTGGAAGGAAGAATTCTCACACTGTATCAAGTGCTACGGTTGCCGCAATATTTGTGCCCAGTGTTTTTGCAACGTTTGCGCACTCGAAGATGAAACATGGGTCCAGACCGGTCATTTGCCGATGGGGAACCCATCTATGTATCACCTGGTGCGCGCCATGCACATGACTGCCAAATGTGTGGCCTGCCGCGAATGCGAGGAGACTTGCCCGGTTGGCATCCCGATAGCAATCCATTTTCGGCTGATCGCCCGCGACGTTAAAGAGATGTTCAACTATGAAACTGGTGCGGTGATCGATCAAAAACCGCCGCAATTGCTTGTCCTGGAAGAAGGCGATTACGAGCGGACCGGGCTGCCTCATTAAGGATGATGAATATGATCGAATACAAGAATATATTGACCACTTGTCCGTACTGTGGCACGGGCTGTGCCTTTAACCTGCAAACACTGGATGGGAGAATAGTCGGCGTGCTGCCCGCAAAAAAACACGTCATCAGTGAAGGCGGATTATGCATCAAGGGCTGGAATGCGCATGATTTTGTCTACCACAAGGATCGCCTGACCCGACCTCTGATCCGTAAAGATGGGCAGCTCGCCGGGTCCTCCTGGGAGGAAGCTCTCACGCTCGTTGCCGGGAAATTCAGCCAGATCAAGGCTGAAAGCGGCCCGGACAGCATTGGCTTTTTGAGTTCCGCCAAATGCACAAACGAGGAAAATTACATTGTTCAAAAGTTCGCCCGCGCGGTGATCGGCACGAATAACGTGGATCACTGCGCCCGTCTCTGACACGCTCCTACTGTGGCCGGTCTGGCCGCAACATTTGGGAGCGGTGCCATGACAAACTCCATTCCGGAATTTGAGACGGACACCAACTGTTTCTTCATTATCGGTTCCAATACCAGTGAGAATCACCCGCTGATCGCGTCGCGCATCCTCAAGGGGCAGAAGCGCGGCGCCAAGATCATCGTGGCGGACCCGCGTCAAAAAC
>DATKED010000072.1:0-12121 GCA_035512375.1 Anaerolineales bacterium | reverse complement strand
TACAACTCCACCAATACGGAAAGCAGTACTGGATCACCTCCTAACATACCCTCTCCTATTAGCCCTTCAACTGGACAATCTTTTAATGAGGGTGAACCAATTGATCTATCCTGGTCTGTTACAGGTGACGAATATTATGGTGAGGTATCGGGCGGTCCCGCAGGGACAACCAGCTTTGGTTGGCAGACTGGAACGTCCAAAAATATTGGACAACAATGGGCGGGATATGTATATTCCTGGCGTGTCATGGCTCGTAACAGTTTTGGGGTAAGTAACTGGAGTTTTTCCCCTACATTTGTCGTACGTCCAGGCGTGCCTACTGGTTTACACGTTTCCGCTGTTTCATGTAGTCAACTGGATCTTGTTTGGTCAGACAATTCTGGTAGCGAGGCAGGTTACAAGGTTTACCGAAATGGAAATTTGATTGCCACGCTTTCTCAAGATACCACCAGCTACGCCGATTCGGGCTTAAGCCAAAACACGAACTACTCCTATTTTGTAAAAGCTTATCGAGGCAATATTGAATCGAATCCGAGTAATACGACAAATGCAACTACAACTACATGCTCGACGACTCCGCCTTTACTGACCTTGAGTTTAGGAAGCACCCTGAAAAATCGGCCCGTAACCATTGAACTGCGCTACCCCTTGCTGGAAATCCTGGGTTCCATTTTTACATGGTCTGCGACAACAGATGCAAATGGAAATATAACTAATTTTCCTCTCACAAATGCCAATCCAGGTACCGCTTATTATGTTTTAGTCAAGCCCCAAGGCTGGCTCAGAAAACAAGAGGAAATCATCCTGGTATCAGGGACAAACCTTCTCAATCTCCAGTCAAGATTTGACAGTTCTGCCGCGGGCGATATTAATGGAAACAACAGAGTGGATATCCTTGATTACCAGATGCTGTCCAATACATTTGGCGGAACGTCTTCTGTTTCAGATCTTAATGGAGATGGATCCGTAAATATTCTTGATTATCAATATCTCTCGAATGGCTTTGGCAAGGTGGGAGATGGCGGCGAGATCCTCATTGACGGTGCCTCGGCAGGAACTGCTGCGGTCCCCTCAGAAGGACAACTCACCCTTGTTCCATCTACGAACGCTCCTCAAGTGGGGGACGTTATTACGCTCGACTTAAATTTCAACACAGCGACACTGCCTATGGCCGCCTTGGAAGCCATGATTGCTTACGATCAATGTGTGCTTGAGCCTCTGGTCAATCAGGTTACACACAGCGGCATGTTCGCTACCACGGCTATTGTTTCAACTCCTGGGACCTTTGAATATTCAGCTCATAAATGGACAGGGGTGAATCCTGGTTCATCTGTTTCGGGCAGTGGTCATGTGGCAAGCATACCTTTTAGGGTCATTGCAAGTGTTCCATCTTCGACAACCCTTGCCATCCGCTTCAGACCCGGCAGCACCTACCTAAGTAACATGGCTCGTGATGATATTGTCCAGCCGTTTCTGGGTCATGTCGCTAATGCTGTTCTTTATCCGCAAGGTGGACCCCAACGGCCCTCACAGGTCGCACAGATTCTGAGTCCTTCCTCTGGAGAAATCCTGGTCCAGGATCTCGTACTCTTACAGGCACATGTTTCTGACTCTTGCAATGGAACACATCAGGTAACTTTTTTTGTATTCCATGATGGTCAATGGCATCCGGTTGCTGTTGACGATGATGGTACTGATGGATGGGCGGTTTACTGGGATGCTAGCCAGGTTTCAGACCAAGTGATACAGGTCAAGGCATTGGCCGGGGACTTTGCAGGGAATGGTATCGAAACGGCAGTGACCAGTAACATCATATTGGATCGACGATCAACTGCCGATACTATTTTTAGTGATATCCAGAGCAACTATTGGGCATTGAATTTTATTGAACGTCTGTATTCGGCTGGCATCACCGGCGGCTGCGGGGCAAATCCACTTAATTACTGCCCCGAAGAGATGGTCACACGCGCCCAGATGGCCGTCTTTCTCGAACGCGGTATGCGTGGTTCTTCGTACAATCCGCCGGGGGTGGGGGGCAGCACCGGCTTTGGGGATGTGCAGCCCACGCACTGGGCCGGGGCGTGGATAAAGCAACTGGCTACTGATGGCATTACCGGTGGATGTGGAAGCGGCAATTACTGCCCCGAGTCACCCGTGACACGGGCACAAATGGCAGTGTTCCTGCTGCGCTCGAAGTATGGACCAAGCTATAGTCCACCTGCGGTGGGAGGTGGCACCGGCTTCTCGGATGTGCAGCCTGGTTACTGGGCAG
Source organism: Anaerolineales bacterium (assembly GCA_035512375.1). Lineage (GTDB taxonomy): Bacteria > Chloroflexota > Anaerolineae > Anaerolineales > Villigracilaceae > Defluviilinea. The sequence continues at coordinate 9,849 of DATKED010000072.1, read as the reverse complement.
CTGCATGGATCAAGCAGCTGGTTGCGGAGGGGATTACATCGGGTTGCGGGACGGGCACGTATTGTCCCGAGTCTCCGGTCACGCGGGCGCAGATGGCGGTGTTTTTGGTGAGGACGTTCAGTCTGCCCTAAATTCGCTTTGACTAAGTGGAAAGAATGGAGTTGGGTACCAATCCAACTCCGTTTTCAGGAGGACAAGCTTTCTCTGCTACACTATAGCGTCACTGTCAAATAGACTGGCGCGGTCAAATCAAGTTTACGAGGATAAATCCCAACTGGCGTGCTTTGTCTTTAATCGTTTGTTTCAGGTCGTGAGTCACAAACTTATTGCACTGTGATTCTTACAAAGATGATCTCCCCGAAGGTCACTCCTGCCGGGTTCGACATCTGCCAGGCACTCAAATAGTCGCCTGCCGCATCCGGGGCCTGGAACTGAACAGAAACTTCTATCTCCTGCCCCGGTTGAACCACTTCTGTCAGCGGCTGGAACTGACCGGACATATCATCTGAATAGCCAGCATAAACGAGTTCGTATCCTGCTCCCCACGGGCACGAACCATTATTCTTCACCCGCCATGTCTTGACGAAATCCTGTCCGGGGGACATGCTTGTGCCATCCGGTATGTTTACGTCCACTGTCGCGGTATCGATCGAAAGACTGTCACAGAGGGCAACGATGGTCCCTTCCGCGTTGGTCACCTGGGCAAGCGGCGGGATGGTCACTGTGCTGGTTGCTTCAGGAACAGACGTTTCGGTGGGCTGGGATGGTGTGGGAGTGAACGCCGCGGCGGTCAGCGTGAACTGTGAAACGACGGTGCTCGCTGCGGACGTGCGGACCGCCGCTACATCGGGGGTGGGTTCCCCAGTGGGTGTGTTCGAAGCTCCACAGGCGGCCATTAGAACGGCGATCAGTATCACGCTGACGGTCAGTTTGAGTTTCATAGATCCTCTCTGTACTACGCTCTTCTCCAGTTACTATCTCACTTCGATGATAACGGTCAGCACCTGACCAAAGAACACGCCAGCATCGGTTTGCATTCTCCATGTGGCGCCGTACGTGCCTGGTGTATTCGGCGCGGTCAGGTTGACTCCTATGTCAGCGGTCTCACCACCGGCAACAAAGTCTGCCGAGCGTTCGATCTCAAAATTTTCGGGGTCCAGCGCCTGATCGCCTGCGAAGAAAACCAGTGTATAGCCTTCATCCCATGTGCAGGTTCCGGTGTTCTGGACCCGCCAGATCTTTTCGAAATCGACACCTGGCTGGAGGACCGCATTGTCGGGTATGGTGACGTCTGCCACATAGGAGCTATTGTGGCAGGAATCTCCGAGAAAGGCGGTTGGTCCGCTGGGAGCGATGGGGGTGAATCCCGCGAGTGGGGTCGTGTTCGGCGTGGTGTTGAAGGACAACGTTGGGAGCGCGCCGCCTGGAGTAGATGAGTCTCCTCCGGCAGTCGGCAGTGCCAGAGTAGCCAGCGGGATCGCTGTATCTGTTGGCACCGAAGTATTGGTAGGCATGGCAAGAGCGGTTTGAGTCAGTTGAGCAGAGATCTGTGCCATGGCGGTGGCAACGGCGGCGGTGTTGATCGCATTGATATCCACAGTCGGCGCGGGTGTGGCTCCTGCATTACATGCTGCCAGCGTAAGTGTAGCAATCAGCAAAATGAGCAGGACTGGCCGCGGGAATTTTCGAACAAGCATACGATTACCTCCATGGAATGAGGGTCAAAATGATGGGCTGGAAGTACTTCCCCTCCAAGTACTTCCAGTTTTATTATACTGCAAGGCAGTATGCAAGAATGCTCATTAAGGTGTGCCAATGTCAGTTGCTGTCGCAGTTGGCATGGGTGTCTCTGTTTGTGTAACCGTTGAAGTAGCGGTGGATGTAGATGTGGGGATCTGCGTAGCGGTCGATGTAGGGGGAACCGCTGTCGTCGGCGGGAGAGATGTAAACGTTGCCGTGGGCGGCTGGGAACTCTGGCGCGTGATGCGCGGGTTGATCCATAGCGCAAAGTCCTCATGAGACGAACCATTCGCAAGAACCGAGAGAATAAATTTGACCCTTTCTCCGTTTAGCGTGCTCAGGTCAATGTTGATGGGATAGAACTGACCTTCATAGACTTCACGCCATTGACCGAGCGTCCGCACCGAACCATTTCCGATCTGGTATTGCAGGCGGAAGATCATATCGCAGTCGTTGGCTTCGTGCAGACAGCCAATCGACGCCTGGAACCGGTCCCCGGATTGAATCCTGAAAGCCGGATATGTGCCGCTGATCAAGCCGTTGTTGCCTCTTTCAGGATGGGTCAATAAGCCATTTCCCTGCGTTTTGCCATCCTCCAGCCTGGGCGAATTAAGCGCCATCACAAAGCCTCTATCGTCGCCTTCAGAACCCGGGCAGGGGAGGTCGCGTGACTCGTTTTGCCAGCTCGCCTCACAATAGCTGGCAAGCAAATCGTACCCTGTGACCGTGTAACCCGTAACATTCACATCGACATAGAAGTTTGAGTCAGCCGATGGTCCAATGCCAAACATTGCGTTCGATGCGTTGCGCAGCTTCCAGAAACCACGATAGTGACCATTTTGATTCGGCGCGGTCATATTAACAGCGAGGTCCACGGTCTGACCGGCCCCCACATTGGTCGGTACGGAGATGACGGTGGTCGCCCCAAACCTCTCTCCACTCACAAAAACGAGTGCATAGGAGGTGGTCCATGTGCAGGTGCCGGTATTTTTGAGTCTCCAGATCTTTGTGAAAGCGCCTCCGAGAGGTACGTTCGAGCCATCAGGATAGGTAACATCACTCACAAAAGAAGCAGCATCACATCGGCTGGCAGGGATCGGTGAAAGTGGGGGGACCGATGTGAAGGTGTTGACAACAATGGGCGTCCCTGTCGGCACGGAAAGGGAAAGGGTTGGGGTTGGCGAAAATTGTGTAGCAACCGCTGCCTGGGTGGACATCCCCTCCAGGGTTTGCGCGGCAGACGTATAGAGCGCGTTAAGCGTTGAAGCAGGCTGCGGGGTCGCAGCTGTGAACTGACTACAGGCGAGAGTCGCTGCTGCCAGAATGAGAATAGGAATTAGGATTTTCTTTAAACGCGTGCTATGCATGAATGCCTCCGGTTATAAATAAGCACTCCATAAGACGCTTGAAACGACGGCAGAGTTCCCAAATGAAAAGAGCCGGTGATTTCCACCGGCTCTTTTGTCCCTTACTCGCAAAGACTGGGAAGCACCACTGCATCAAATTCCTGATAGGCGGGAGAGTTAATGACCACCTGCACCCAGCGTGGGTTTTGAGACGAATCCCTATGTTGGGACCATTCCCGTTGGGCGGATTTTGTGCTGGCTTCGGTAAAGCTGAGACGGTTGTTGCGCTTGTTGTTACCATCACTTTGTACCCAGGTGAAGGTTACGTCCACCGGCCCATTGGTGGTGATGTTCGCTGTGATCGTGTAAAAGGTATTGGCAGGGGCACATGTGCGTTCCACTGCATATGTCACCGCCGTAACGCCATAGACTGTCTCGGTCCTTCTGTTTTCGGGGGTGCCGCTGCCCACCACGATGGAAACTGACAGCGGGACACTGTATTGACCGACTCCAAACGACTCTCCCCAGGGGGATTTGAGCACCCACTCCCCTGTGTGCTGCCCGCCCTGGATGGGAGCCCTCAAAATGATCGGAACTTCCACGGTTTCCCCAGATTGAGCCGGCTGCGGGAAGTTATAGACGGTCGCGCCATCCATCAGATCGCCGCCATGGAAGACCAACTGCCAGCTTGAGTCCCAGGTGCATGTGCCATTGTTTTGCACCTGCCAGCTCTTGGTAAATGTTGTACCCGGTTGGACGATCGTTCCATCGGGGTAGGTCTCTCCTACAAGGAGGGCGCTGGCTGTACAAAATTCAACAGGGGCTCCGCCAGTCACCGGGGTTGCCGTCGGCGTAGCGGCTGCCGCGAGCGGAGTGAGAGGCGATAGGGTTGCTACCAGGGCGGGAGAGGTGGGAGTCGATAAGGTCTCTGGTGTGTTCTGCGCCTGCACAGTCTGTGCAACAGCAGTCGACATGGCACTTTCGTCCAGTTGCTGTGAGCCACAGGCAGAAATCAGCAGCGTGATAACGATCAGCGCGACGAAAATTTTAGCCGTGCGAAGGTCAAACATTCATACTTCCTTTCCGTGGGGGCGGTTGGGTAAACCGACCGAACTATTGTACCTTTTATAAAAAGCGCCCGACTTATGTCGGGCGCCCGCCATTTTATCACGGTAAAGCTACTCGTGGACTGACCCATATGGCCAGGTCCTGGGAGGCGGGTCCGTTTGCAAGAACAGCCAGCGCAAATTGAACGTTTTTGCCTGCGATACTGCTCAAATCCACGTCGATATCCTTTAAAGCACCGTCGCAAGTGTCTGTCCACTCACCCAGTGGCTTGAGCGCCCCTGATTCTTTGTAATTCAACTGAAACTTTGCATTGCCTGCGCCGCAGGTCCCATCGCCAAGCGCCAGGAAGCCAATCTTTGCCCTGAAGCGTTCGCCGGACACCACAGTATAGGCAGGGTAAAGCCCTGTCATCACACCGTCATTCACCCACTGCGGATGGATTTGGAGAATCTTTGCCGGGGAAGAGCCGTCTTCAAGTCTCTGGTTGTTGCGGTACATTGCAAAGCCGTTCGTGTCTGTGTCAGGTCCGCCGAAGGTCACTGTGCCGGTGCTACCCACCCAGTTGGCCTCGGTGGCGCGGGTATGCAGGTCGAAGCCGGAGCTGACCACCGCGACCCTGATATCGACAAAGAAGGATTTGCCTTGCGTCCCGCCCAGCACTGGGATCAACACGCCGGATGAGTTCCGGATCCGCCAATAACTGCGATAAGAACCGGCAGTTGAAGGAGCAGTAAAGTTGACCGAAAGATCCACTTCCTGTCCGGGTGGGACCGTTCCTATCGTTTGTGGAGAAGTACCGCCCATCAGATCTCCGCTCTCGAAAACCAGCGTATAACCGGACCAGGTGCATACACCGGCATTCCGGAGCCGCCACGTCTTTGTGAATGAAGCGCCCGGAGCAATTTGCGATCCATCAGGGATAGTTATGTCTCGCACGAACTGGGCCTGGTCACAGACCGCTGTGGCAGAGGTTGCCGGTGGCAGGGTGGCTGCGGGCAAAGTGGGAACAGACAGGGCGGTATTTGTTGCCACAGATAACGGTAATGTGGGTGTACTGAACGGTACCGGCTGCGTCAACTGCGCCTGCACAGTGAGGGCGGCGGCTGTGAACACTGCGTTTGATTGATCGGTTGGGGTCGCCGCGTTCGATGGCAAATTACATGCCGAGAGTATGAAAAGGACAACGGTCAGAAGGGGAAGAATGCGAGCATCTTTGAACATTTGATTCTCCTCATTGAGCAAAGCAATTTTACACGAATACAGACGGACTGATATTCCGCTTTGTTCCTCCCGCTCCATCTCTCTACAGGATTTTTAGAAGGATCGTGGACAAAATTCAATCCCTGTGTTTGGATATGCATAGGATGTGCACGGGGCAATGAGCAAAAACGCCCTCTCCCGTTTTGGGAGAGGGCGTGATGATAAATCGTGTCTCTTTCCAAGCCTCAAGCTGTTTCGTGGGCCCCTGCCATCCACAAGCCTAATTGTTCGCGCGAGGCTTCCTTGCCGTCCACCGTTGCCACGATCTGACCTCGATACATCACTGCGATGCGGTCTGACAGCGAAAGGATCTCATCCAATTCGGCTGAAATCAATAGAACAGCTACACCACGGTCTCGCATGATGATAATCTCTTTATGGATGTACTCAATCGAACCGACATCCAGACCGCGGGTCGGCTGTGATGCGATCAGTAATTTGACAGGCCGACTCAGTTCACGGGCAACGATCACCTTTTGTTGATTCCCGCCTGAAAGTTTTCCGGCGGAAACATATGGCGAGGGTGTTCGCACATCATATTCCTTGATCAGCTTCCGGGCATTGGCATCCACCATATTTGGTTGGATGACCACTCCCTTGGAAAAACGCGGCAGATAGTAATCGCACAATACCATGTTGTCTGCCACGCTATAGGAAAGCACCAGTCCATGTCGTTGACGGTCTTCAGGAATGTGCGCCAAGCCGGTTTCTGTGATCGGACGCGGTGGTTTGCCCGTCAGGTCTTTACCATCCAATGTAAAGTGCCCGCTTTCGATATGACGTAAACCTGTCAGTGCTTCCGCCAGCTCCGTTTGCCCATTCCCCTGCACGCCGGCGATCCCCAACACTTCGCCTGCCCGTACACTAAATGAAACTCCATTGACCGTTTCAAGCCCGCGCACATCCCTCACATGTAAATCTTTCACCTGCAAGACTTCTTCGCCGGGTTCGGCGGGTTTCTTTTGCACGGTGAGGATGACCTCGCGTCCCACCATCATTGAGGCAAGTTTTGCTTCATTTGTTTCCCTGGGATCCACTGTCCCCACCACGCGGCCCGAGCGCATCACTGTAATGCGGTCAGCGGCTGACAGCACTTCCTTCAGCTTGTGCGTGATAAAGATGATCGAAACACCCTTGTCAGTCAACTCATGCATGATGCGGAACAGGTCTTCTGCTTCCTGCGGGGTGAGCACTGCAGTGGGTTCATCGAGGATGAGGATCTTTGCCTTGCGATATAACGCTTTGACGATCTCGACGCGCTGTTGAACGCCTACGGGAAGATCTCCCACCATTGCATTGGGATCAACTTCCAATCCATATTGATGCGAGAGGTCAGCCACTTTCTGCGCGACTTCCTTGCGATCCAGCTTAACGAGGGGGATTTCGTTCGGCACGGCGCGATGGTCTGTTTCTGCACCGAGCATGATGTTCTCCGTCACTGAGAAGACCGGGATGAGCATGAAATGTTGATGTACCATGCCAATGCCATGCTGAATAGCGTCCCGTGAAGAGTTAAGTTGCATCTGGTTGCCTTCAACAATGACTTCACCTGAGTCGGGTTGATAAAGCCCATAGAGGATATTCATCAGCGTGGACTTACCGGCGCCGTTTTCGCCGAGCAAAGCGTGAATTTCCCCTTTGCGAAGATCAAAGTTTATGTTGTCGTTTGCGAGAACGCCAGGAAATTTTTTAGTAATACCTTTGGCTTCCAGTACGATATCGTCTGTGAGGGGGAGTGTATTCTCGTTTGTCATCATCTGCCTACTTCTCGTAAGGCACGCCGTCGGCGGCGGGTGGTGTCGTGCGGCCGATGACACCTGTCAGGATGATCATGGTCAGGATGTAGGGGACCAATCCAACCACATAGGATTGCCGCAGGAAAGCCCATTGTGGAGGGATGATCTCTCGGAACAATTGCATATTGATGTTCAGGGCCTGCGATGCGCCAAAAACGAGGGCGGCAGTCCACGCGCCAATGGGAGTCCAGTTGCCAAAGATCATGGCGGCAAGCGAGATGAAGCCGCGCCCATTGGTGAGCAGAGGCTCGAACGACGATACCGACTCGATGGTGAAGTACGCGCCCGCCAGCCCCGCCATCATCCCGCCGATGATGACATTTGCATAACGCATCTTGTAGACGTTGATGCCCACCGTGTCCGCGGCTTTGGGGTGTTCGCCCACCGAGCGTGTGCGCAACCCCCAGCGTGTGTAAAAGAGAACATAATGCGTGATGAAAACAAGCAGGATGGCGCTGATCGCGATCGGCTTTTGATCGAGAACCGTGTTGATGGCGCGGACGATTTCAATGCAATCGGCAGACGCGCCGCAGATTGGATTGAAGATCTCTCTAAGCGGAAAGTGAAGGGTCACCAGGGTGCCCGGTGAATTGGGGACGTCGCCGCCAAAGGCGCTCCCTGACCCGAAGAATAATTGACGGTTCAGAAATCCCGTGAGCCCGACTGCCAGAACATTGATCACCGTCCCGCCGATGATCTGATCCACTTTGTAGGTGACGGACAATACGGCGTGGAGCAATCCCATGAGCCCGCCTGAGAGAATCGCGGCAATGACACCTATGATAATGCTGGGCCATTTTTCAAACCCGAATAGGTGGAACATATAGATTGCGGCGAGCCATCCGAAGAACGCGGCGAAAAGCATCATGCCCTCGATGCCAATGTTGACCACCCCTGCGCGCTCGCAATAGATGCCCGACAACGCGCCCAGTGTGAGCGGCGTGGCAACCGCGATGGTTGTTGCCAGCATGCTGGTAATGATGATGATGGGGGAGGATCTGGTATAACCCACCAAAACAACCGCACCGAACAGAACGATGATGATGAGAAGGATTAACCCGAAACGTCTCCAGTCCATGTTGTCTCCTAGCCGCCCCAGCCGCGCGTCAGCACCACGCGTTCGCCTTGAGTTTTGATCCGATAGATATATCGTACGATGGCATCCGCCGCCACGAACAGCAGGATCAGCGCCTGAAGCATGGAGATGAGGTCAACCGGCATCTGCGTGAGGAATTGCATACGGGTCGCGCCGTTCCGCATGGCGGCAAACAGGATGGATGCCAGCACCACGCCCAGCGGATGGGACTTTCCGAGCAGGGCAATGGCGATCGCGTCGAAACCGTAACCGATTGAAAAACCGAGTTCGTGGCGGTAGTTCAACCCGGTGACTTCGATGGAACCAGCCAGCCCCGCCAGCATACCGGAGAGCGCCATGGTAAGTATGATCGTCCGTTTTACATTGACTCCCGCGTATTTTGCCGCATCCGGGTTTGCGCCCACCGTGCGTATCTCGAATCCGAGCGTGGTTTTGTTCAACATCCACCATACGAGATAGGCAACGAGCAATGCAAACACAAACCCCCAGTGGATGCGGAGGCCCTCGAAGATCTCGGGAATGCGTGCGCTGTCTGCGATCAGAGGTGTGCGCGCGATCACATTGTTGGGATCCCGGTCCTTCATTACGCCATTCAGCAGGAAGGAGGTTGTGTTCAAGGCGATGTAATTCATCATGATGGTGTTGATCACTTCATGTCCCCCGGTGTAGGCTTTGAGAAACCCGACGATCGACGCCCAAAACGCGCCCCCAACCGCTCCAACGATGACTGCCAGCGGCAAATGGATGATGGATGGAATATTAAAGCCGAGCCATTCAGGCAGCGCATATCCGATAAGTGCGGATAATACCGCGCCGACCGCCAGTTGCCCCTCCGCGCCGATGTTGAATAACCCGCCTTTGAACGCGAGCGCCACGGCAAGTCCGGCGAAAATATAGGGCGTTGCCCATACCGCCGTTTCGCTCAAGGCTCTGGCAGAACCAAAAGAGCCCTGGATTAATCCATAATAGGCTAAAAAGGGATTACCTTTTACCCAGGCAATAATGATCGCTCCCAGGATGATCGCGGTCAGAATTGCCAGAAATGGGATCAGCAGGGCATCCAAAGCGGATCGCAGAAAATCCTTCAATGATGAGCCTGATCGTGTCTCTGCCTGCATGAGGTCTCCGGTCAACCGTGATGTGGTCTCGGAATTATATCAATAAAATTTCACGAAACGTAAACGAAAAAGGAAAGAGGCTTGCCTCTTTCCTTTTTTTCATGCAAGACAAAGTCTATTACTTATGGCTTGACTGGAGGAACATCGGTCGTGATCGAGCCGTCGAGCAAACCGGCATTGATCTGTTCCATGGTTGCCTTCACATCGGCGGGAACTTCACCTTCCAGGTCATGGTAGGGAGCATAACCAGCATCGCCGAAGTAGTTGCCGCTCGGGAAGTTGCCTTCCCTGGAGAGACTGACCAGGTCAAATACACCCGGAACAATGAGCTTCATCGCGCTGGAGAGCATGCGCGGAGCCGCTTCGGGCAGGGTCAGGTACTGGTCGGTATCGACACCAATTGCGTACGCGCCAGCCTGGGCGGC
>DATKED010000071.1:0-7341 GCA_035512375.1 Anaerolineales bacterium | reverse complement strand
CCGATTTATGTCTGGTTCACCCCAGCATGTTCGACGCTCAAGAGCGGAATCAACGACAGCTCGAAATCAATAAATTGACTGTCCGTCCCTACCGGCCTGTTCTACCAGGCCACATTTGGATTGGCATAGAGGACAAAAACTGAGTCGAGTCCCTGTCCCTTGCACCTCCCGCAGAACTGGCCTGCGGGAGGACTTTTTTTAACCCACGGCTACAACAAACGCCACCGAATGACTCTGACTATGGCTAATGCTTACTGACCAATTCGTTAACCCAAATTCTTTTGCTTTTTTCTCAGCCATGCCATGCAATCTCAATATCGGCGCGTTTTGTTCGTCGCCCAGGATTTCAATTTCCTTCCACGAAACATCGCCGATGCCGCAGCCGAGCGCTTTGGCAACGGCTTCTTTCGCCGCAAAGCGACCAGCAAGAGATTCGGCGCGTTTTCCACAGTATTCCAGTTCGGCAGGCGTGAAGACTCGCTCAAGATAGTGTTTGCCATGCCGTGCAATCACTTCATCGATGCGGGCAATTTCAATCAAATCTACACCGGTGACAAGTTTCATCTCATTATTAAAAACTTTGTAGGCTTATGGCCCGCCTACTGCAATCGCCAGCTTACCAGGATCAATAAATTTTCGTGCCGTGCTCAACACATCTTCAGTAGTCGCTTCATTGACCAAATCTTTATAACGATGATAGTAGTCCAAACCTAGTTGATGGCGCTCAATATTCAACAGTGCATTTGCCACACCCCCGTTTGACTCCAGGGAGAGCGGCAGGCGCCCAACAAAATTCGCTTTTGTATCAGCGAGTTCATCAGCAGTAACACCCTCCTGCACAAATCGCTTTAGTTCATCCAGGATAAGCTCAGAAGCTTTCTTTACATTTTGCGGATTAACACCCGCGCTCACTTCCCAGGATCCAGGTCCCAAGCCGGCGCTCAAGCTCGAATACGCATAATAGGCAAGCCCGGATCTTTCGCGCACCACATCACCAATGCGACCCATCATCCCGAACTGGCCAAGAATATTATTCCCGATCGAAGCAGACATAAATTCAGGATCGCGGCGCATCGGTCCATTTGTGCCAATGATCAGATCAGATTGTGACTTGCGCGCAATTCGATGATGCTTGCTGACCGTTTTCTTTAGCATCTTTAATGGAGGCAGTTCAGGCGTTTCTTTCTGACCCTTGACCTGCCAACCGCCCAACGCGCGTTTGACCTGTCTTACAGCTTCTTCCGGCTTAACTCCTCCGACCATTGCGATCACCATCCCGCGCGGACCATAATGGTCACGATGGAATTTCACCAGATCGTCGCGCTTGATTTTCTTGATCGTCTCAGGAAATCCATCCTCGGGGCGGCTGTAGGGATGATCTTTGAACAGAATCTTATCGAAGACCATCGAAGCCATATCTCCCGTGTCTTCCGCACGGATGGCAAGACCGGTCATTAACTGCGCACGCAGTTTCTCCATCTCAGCTTTTGGGAAGATGGGCATTGTGAGCGTTTCAGATAAAAGCTCGAGCAATAGAGGCAGGTCTTCGGCAAGCGAACGTCCGTGGAACCCGGATTTATGAACGCCTGTATTGAACCCCAACCCCGCCCCAACAGACTCTAGGGCATTGTAGATTTCATCGAATGTGCGTTTCTGTGTGCCGCGCATCAGGGACAGGACAGTGTATTCTGCAAGCCCCAGTTTCTCATCCAGGTCGAACAAGGCGCCAGCCTCGAAAAACCCGGCAACGACAACGGACGGGCTATTGAAGTTGGAACGCGTCAGAACCGTGATACCGTTTGGCAAGACTTCCCGATAAATGTCATCGGGACCTGGCAATGAGTTGAATTTATTCACAGTCATGCCTTCCCATCCAACGGAATATAAATGCCAACCACGCGGCTTTGCGGCTTAAAGTATTCATTTGCCACGCGCTGAATATCCTTCGAAGTGACAGCCGATAACTTGTTGAGATAGGTCTCGAACCAGGTGTAGCCGGCGAACATCTCGGCATAGCCCAGCCAGAATCCCTGATTGGTAATATTCTCGCTCCCGTAAGCAAACAGCGCACGCGCTTGTTTGATGGCACGCGTAATTTCTTCCTTTGCTACCTTTTCGTTCTTCACGTGCTGAATTTCCCTGTCCAATGCGGCCAGGGCTTCTTCAGGTTTACGCCTGGGATGAACCGTCATTGTGAACGTATACATGAACGGATCGATCGTTGCCTGCGCGCCGCCATGCACACTGACAGCCTGTTCCTTATCCACCAGCGCGCGGTAGAGACGCGAGGTTTTGTTGGAAATTCCCCCACTGAACATGTTGAGATTACTGGGGCCGGCCAGCAAACTATCGAGCACGGTTAACGGGAAAAAATCGGGATGAGAAGCCGGCGGGAAACGATAGCAGACCTGAACGTAGGAGGTTGCGCCCGGTCCTTCCACCGAAAGACGCACCTCCCCATTTTGAGATGGTTCCGGACGAGCCAGCCGGACGGGTTCCGCACCAGCAGGGATGGGTTCAAACAATTCCCGGATGCGCGCCAGCATAGACGATGTATCAAAGTCACCTGCCATTGCCATGACGGCGTTGTTGGGAACATAAAACGTGCGATAGTGATTGTAAAGATCGTCGCGCGTCATCGAGCGCAGATCTGCCATATCGCCGATGACCTCGTGATGATACGGATGAATGCGAAAGGCAGTCTGTTGGACGGCTTCGCCCAGGCGAAAGAGCGGCTCATTTTCGCTGCCTTCTCGCTCAGAGATAATGACCGTCCGTTCTGAAGCAACTTCATCTGGATTAAAGCGGCTGTTGGACATCCGATCCGACTCGAGTCGCAGTGCGAGATCGATCTTGTCAGCAGGCATAGTCTCAAAGTATGCCGTCCAATCGATATAGGTAAAGGCATTCCATGACCCACCCTCGCGCGAGATGGCTTTATCGAGGATATTTGCGGGGAATTGCTCTGTCCCTTTGAACTGCATATGCTCGACCCAATGGGAGACACCGGTTCGACCATCCACCTCATCGCGTGAGCCGACGCGATACCACAGCCACGACGAGATGATCGGCGCCGTGTGAACTTCTTTAAGAAGGACTTTAAGTCCGTTGGAGAGCGTAGTTTGTGTAAGAGAATCCTTCATGGAATAATGGTTTCCACAGGCGCGGGAGTCCTAAGGGCTGGGTCTATAAGGGTTGGATCTGTCGTTGCGGAACAGACCCGCATGCCATTGACCGTGGCATTTGGTTCAACCAGACAATACCAGGGCTGGACAACTTTTTGCAGACCAACAAACGGTTCGTGCAGCTCAGTCTGATTCAAGGGAATATCGACCGGCACATCAAGCACCGCAAGCACTTTCTCGTCAACGGGCACCACCAGGTTCTCGATGTTGATCGGCAAAACCACGCCCTGCGGCAAAACGATGGTGGCACGTGCATTGGTGATATTCAAGCCGCCAGTCTGTACAGTGACAAGGGCGCCGTTAATCGTTACCGATTCGCTCAAGGTAACGTTCGTGGGACCGCTCACGTTAAGACTAAACTGCACGGGGATTTCTTTCTCGACATGAATAGTCGTCCGAATACTGGCCTGATCCATTTTGACGAAGTTCGTATACAGTCCTCCCAGCAAGCCGGAGGCCTGATCAGTGGCAACTGATTGAAGCCCTTGAATCTGACCCAGCATCTGGAGGGCGAGCAATAGAATAATGATCAACACAACGTTGACCGTGAACGAGAGTATACTTGCAATGGTCCAGAAGGCCGGGAGAAATTTCCAGCGCCATCGTCTTGGTTTTGGTTTTGGTTCAGGCGGAGGGGAAGCGGGTGGAGCTTCGCGGGAGACAGTCTCCCGCTCGACAACCTGTCCCCCATCGTTTTCACGCGGCAGTTTGGCATGGATGGATTCATCCACATTTGCGGAAATTGATTTTTTCATCCTACTGGATTCATTTTGATTTTGATCGGAAGCGGGCGTAGGCATACGACCTCCTCAGTTTTAATGTGAATGCCTGACTTCCCATATCTCAATTAAGGGCCATCGGCGTAGTATTTGTAAAAAATGAATTTGCAATGTATCTGTAATCTTAACATAGATATGCGTTTTCGAGCATCGCGATTTTAGCCACCCTATGGTCAAAAACAGCCAGAATATAAGCGTTACATAAAGGTTGATTAGCCCGTCTTGTCTCTGAATTTCTTTTTGACTATAATCAACCAGTTCGAATCAAGGTTTGGAGCAATTCTCGGAGGTGTTGTGATTGCTACGCATCAATATTTCGTCGCCGTGATAGGCGCGGGACCCGCGGGGTTATTCGGTGCACGCGAACTTGCCAATAAGGGAGCGCGTGTCATTTTATTGAACCGCGACATCAAACCAGGCGGACTTGCAGAATATGGAATTTATCCCAATAAATATATTATGAAGACCGGCTTGCGGAAGCAGTTCCGCCAGGTGCTTGATCTGCCGAACCTGGATTATTATGGAAACATCACGATTGGCTCCCAGGGTGATCTCTCGCTCGATGACCTGCGCGCCCTCGGCGTGCAAGCGATCCTTGTCACAGTCGGTGCGCAGGGAACAAAATGGCTGGGACTGCCGGGGGAAGATCTCGAAGGCGTTTACCATGCGAAGGATGTGGTCTATTACTATAATCACCTGCCGCCTTTCAGCCAAAAATCATTCCGCTTTGGAAAACGCTGCGCCGTCATCGGTGCTGGCAATGTGATGCTCGATATCGCGCATTATCTCACACGCGAGAAAAAAGTGGCTGAGGTCATCGCGGTGGTGCGGCGCGGACCGGCCGAGGTCAAATTCGAAAAGAAGGAAATGGAATACGTGATCGACAATTTGGATCAGGCTGCACTGGACGCCGAGATCCAACGCGTTACCTCTATCATGGAGGCGGTCCATCAGGACCCGCAGGCGGCGCGCGCCACGATTTTGGAAGCCCTCCCGAAGGCGTTACCGAAAATCTCTGACACGCGCTTCCGCTTCGAATTTCTGGCTTCTCCCGTTCAAATGATCGGAGATGAGAATGGCCACTTGAAACAGGTCGAACTCGCGGATAACATTCTTGTGGAAGCCAACGGCGACACAAAAGCCCGCAGCACCGGCAACAAGCGTTGGCTGGATGTGGAAACGATCATCTTCGCCATCGGCGACAAGGTGGACGACTCCTTCGGTCTGCCAGTCGAGTGGAACGAGTTTGTGAAGAATCCGAATCCGCGTTTCCCGATCGATGGCATTTCCTATGAATCTCCCACTGAGGATGTCTTCGTAGGCGGCTGGTCACGTCAGGCAAGCATGGGACTCGTCGGCTACGCGCGCAAGGATGGAACGAACGCGTCCAAAGCGGTCTGGCAGTATCTGCAGACCAAACAGCCGGTTGAGCCAAACCTGAAAGCCCTTGCCGAGAAGATCAAAAGTTTGAATAAACCTATCGTTACCGAAGACGATATCAAGAAATTGGAGTCGGTGGAGATCGCCGAAGCGCAAAAACGGGGCGTGGAAGAATTCAAGTTCGACAGTAATGACGACATGCTGCAAGCAATGGGATTGACAGTAACAGCGTAAATCGATTGATCAGTTCATAAATGATATTGCATCCCTCCTCTGTTTTGAAATCCACCACAATGCCACGTTTATTGCTGTTCACGCACAAATAATAGGCGCTCTCGCCCGCTGTAAAGGGTGGACCCCAGCCGCGCGTCTCGTCACCTTCCGGTGATTCCACTTTGATCACCTCCGAGCCAAGATCGCCAAGAACCATCGTACAATAAGGACCAGCCAGCACGCGGCTGAGGTCGAGCACACGGATTCCGTTCAAGAGTTGCATAACTACTCCTGGCTCGTCGTTGCAAGTGCGATAGCCTGAAGCAATCTCAAGTATTGTAGCAGGAGATTGCTTCGCCCTTCGGGCTCGCAATGACATACAAGGGACATGAAACGCGATCTATATTTTAGCAAACCACTCATGAACGCAGCGGGATCATTAGGATTCGCACCGGACTCGCGCGCGGGGATTGCATTGGATTTATTCGGCGCGTTCGTGACCAATCCGCTTTCGCTGCGCCCACGTTTACCTGCCGTAAAACCGGAAATCATCGAGTACCAGGGTGGATTCCTCCTACACACAGGCCTGCCCAGTCCCGGGTTCAACGCGGGCATCAAAAAATACGCTTCACGCTGGGAGAAATTTAATCTACCCATCATCGTTCATCTCATGGCAGATCGCCCTGAAGAAACACAGCGCATGGTGCAAATGCTGGAAATGCAGGAAAATGTAATGGCGGCAGAGCTTGGCTTTGCGCCCCTGCTCGCAGACGATTTATTGCTGCTTACATTGGAAATGTGCTTGGGGGAATTACCATTGATCTTCTCTCTGCCGGTTGAGCAGGTGTTAAGCCTGGGTCCACGCTTGCTACAAGAGGGCGCACAGGCGATCAGCATCTCTGCGCCGCGCGGAACACTCCCCAATGAAAAACCATCGCTGATCACCGGGAGGCTTTATGGACCTTCTCTATTCCCTCGAAGCCTTGAAACAGTCTATTCTGCCGCGAAACTGGGACTACCCATCATCGGCGCGGGCGGCGTCTGGACAAAGGAAAACGCCAACGCGATGCTATCTGCCGGCGCGCTGGCAGTGCAAGTGGATGCGGTATTGTGGAATCCCGCTTCTAGTTTTGTGGTTCCAGCACCATAACTGGGATCTTCCGCCCGGCGCGAGACTTATATTTTTCATATCCCGCGTAAGATAAAACGCCCATCTTCCAGTATTTTTTGTATTCATCACCGTCGGTCTCACGCGCGATAAACGATCCTACCCCTCCTCTCCATTGCACCATACATTCCGGATGCGCTTTCAAGTTGTAATACCAGGCCGGGTTATGTTTGCGTCCAAAACTGGAAGCAATGAGCACGATCTTTTCGCCGTCAAACAGCGCGATGAGCGGCATGATACGCGGTTGTAAAGTTTTTGCGCCGATCGTTGTAAGTTGAATAATGTTCCAGCCAAGAATTTCCGAACCGGTAAATTTGCCTTTTGTTAATCTCAGGAGCGCTTTATCAAGACGATGAACTCTGGGTGCAAAGAACGCTGTGACCGGGCGCAGCATAAGGAAACGATGGATCAATTTTTGAAAGGCATTGGGCCTGCGCGTCATTTTTCCAGCCAGATCGTGACCGGTCCATGATTATGGATCTCCACTCTCATGTGTGCGCCGAACTTCCCCGTTTGAGTTGGAACACCTTGTCCGCCCAATAATTCAACAAATCGGTTCACCAATGGTTCAGCGACCTCAGGAAGAGCGGCATCTGTAAAGGAGGGGCGGCGTCCT